>WLGP01000033.1 GCA_009703165.1 Actinomycetota bacterium
GGAATTGCCGAACAACATGCTGTAACAAGTGCTGCAGGTATGGCATTTGCTGGCCTTCACCCAGTTGTCGCAATCTATTCGAGCTTCCTCAACCGCGCCTTCGATCAACTTCTCTTAGATGTTGCACTCCACAAGGCCGGTGTGACCTTTGTTCTAGATCGTGCAGGTATTACCGGCGATGATGGCCCATCACATCATGGAATTTGGGATATGGCGCTGACTGGAATTGTTCCAACGTTGAGCCTTGCCGCACCTCGCGATGGCGCGCGCCTTAAGGAAGTTCTCCGCGAATCACTTGATATCAGCGATGCGCCGACAGTTATTCGTTTTCCAAAGGGCGCTGTCACTGCAGATATTCCAGCCTTTGAGCGTCGTGATGGAATCGATGTTCTCTATCGCGGAGAGAGTGCAGATGTTCTTCTGATTAGCGTTGGCGCAATGGCACCGATGGCAGTTGAAGCTGCCTCTCAGGCTTACCGCGAAGGCGTTGGCGTTACCGTCATTGATCCTCGCTGGGTCAAGCCGCTTCCACAATCACTGATCACCATGGCAGATCGCTACAAGAGCGTTGTCGTTGTTGAAGATGGAATTGCACACGGTGGTATCGCCAGTGCGCTCTCTGAGATGTTTAGAGGTGCAGGTCTAGATACACCAATTCACTCAATCGGCGTACCGCTCACCTTTATTGAACACTCCAAGCGTGCAGAGATCTTGAGCGATCTCGGCATTACTTCACAGAATATTGCCCGTGAAATTGTTGAGTGGTCGAGCTCTACTTTGAAGGCAGAGATGCCACTCCCGCAGGATGAAAACGAGAACCGCAGACAGAATCGCTAATTCCTTCGCGATCTAAGAACGGCAAGATTCCACCAAGGTGCATTGGCCATCCAGCGCCCATCAACATACAGAGATCAATCTCTGCAGGAGTTGAGACAACGCCTTCATCGAGCATCATCCGTGCTTCCTCTGCCAAAGCCTTAAGTGCACGAAGACGTACCTGCTCGGCAGTCGATGGTGAATCGCCCTTATGGATAAGAGCAAGGGCTGCAGGGTTTGCAACAACTGATCCATCTTCAGATTTGATGTAGAAGGTCTTGATACCTTCCTTAACCATCGCCTCCATAGTTGGGGAGATGCGATAGCGAGGCCCGAGATTTTCATGGAGGGTCTTGGCAACGTGAAGTCCCACACCAGGACCGACTAGACCTAACAACTCAAATGGTGACATTGGGAAACCGATAGAACGCATTGCATTATCGGCAACCTCTGGTGAAGTTCCTTCATCGACAGCATCTGTGATCTCACCCATGAAGCGAGTAAGCAGGCGGTTGACGACAAAGCCCGGCGCATCTTTACAGATGATCATCGTCTTCTTGAGCTCTTTGCCAATATTGACAGCAGTTGCAGTAGTTGCATCATCTGTCTTTGAGGTACGAGCGATCTCTAGAAGCGGCATGATTGCAACTGGGTTGAAGAAGTGGAATCCCACAACGCGCTCTGGATGTTCGAGCCCTTCACCCATCTTCTCAACCGATAGAGAAGAGGTATTGGTTGCAAGTACGCACTCAGGAGAGACGATCTTCTCCAGCTTCTTAAAGAGCTCTTGCTTGAGTGAGAGCTCTTCGAAGATTGCTTCGATCACAAAGTCACAGCCGGCAAAGACGTTCTGATCGGCAGATCCTGAGACCAGAAGTGCCAGGCGGGATGCAGACTCTGCGCTCATACGCTTCTTCTCAACCAACTTTGCCAATTCATTCTTGACCCAGGCAACGCCCTTATCGGCGCGCTCTTGATCGATATCTGTCATTACGACAGGGCACTTCAAATTACGTACGAGCAAGAGTGCAAGTTGGGAAGCCATCAAACCAGCGCCAACAACACCGACCTTGCCAACCTTGCGAGCAAGGGCTGCCTTAGGAGCACCCTCTACCTTCTTACGCTTCTTCTGAATCAGATTAAAGGCGTAGAGAGATGCGCGAAGTGGATCTGACATTGTCAGATCTGCAAGAGTCTGATCTTCTGCATCAAAACCAGCACCACGAGTGGATGTACGTGAAGCAGCCATTAATTCAAGTGCCTTCATTGGGCTAGCAATCTCTGCGCCACCAAATTTCTTGAGAGCGATGGCACGACCTGTGGCAAGGGCTGCATCCCAAGAAGGATCGTTGGTGTAATCAACACGTTCAATCTTCTGTGATCCGTTGAGAACGCTTGCGGCAAAGGCGATCGACTTTTCAAGGAAATCAGCCGGAGCAAAGACGCTATCTACAACGCCGAGGGCTAGTGCATCTTTAGCCTTCATCATCGTATTGTTATTGAGCGCATTTGCGATGATTACCTGGACAGCTTTCTCTGGACCGATTAACTGGGGGAGGATTGTTGCTCCACCCCATCCTGGAACAAGTCCTAAGAAGACTTCAGGTAGACCAGTAAATGCTGTGGCAGAGAGTGTGCGGTACTTGCAATGCAATCCAACTTCAAGTCCGCCACCGAGTGCCAGGCCGTTGATAAATGCAAATGTTGGAATGCCACATTCATCCAGGCGACGGAAAACATCGTGGCCCAATTTGCCGATCGCAACTGCCTGTGAGCGATCGCTCAAGAATGAGAGTGCAGAGAGATCAGCACCTGCTGCAAAGATAAATGGCTTACCAGTGATAGCAATTGCCGCTGGCTTACGCGAGATCGCCTCGGTAATTGCAGTATCGAGTGCCATCAGCGATTGCGGCCCAAAGGTATTTGGACGTGTGTGATCGTGGCCGTTATCGAGAGTGATCAAGGCGAGGGTGCCAGTTGCCCCAAAGGCAGATAGATCAACATCGCGAACAAGTGCGTTGGTTACTACTTCTTCTGGAGCACCTTCTGGAAGAACGATTGATGTCATGAGTTATGCCTTCTTTCCAAAGTGTGGGTTCTCCCAGATAACAGTTCCGCCCATGCCAAGACCGATACACATGGTGGTAATTCCGTAACGGACATCAGGCTTCTCTTCAAAGGTACGCGCAAGGTTGAGCATCAAACGGATACCAGAAGATGCCAATGGGTGACCGACAGCGATTGCGCCGCCGTATGGATTGACGCGAGGATCATCATCTGCAATTCCAAAGTGATCAAGGAATGCAAGTACCTGAATCGCAAATGCTTCATTGACTTCAAATGCGCCAATGTCAGCAATCGATAGGCCAGCCTTTGCTAGCGCCTTAATTGTTGAAGGAACAGGTCCATAACCCATGACCTCAGGTTCAACGCCGGCGAAGGCGAAGGTGACCATGCGCGCCTTGATGGGAAGGCCAAGCTCTAGAGCCTTTGCTTCACTTGCAAGAAGTGCTGCAGTTGCTCCGTCGTTGAGGCCAGATGAGTTTCCTGCAGTAACGCGTCCTGCTGGGCGGAATGGGGTCTTTAGCGTTGAGAGACCTTCAAGAGTTGTCGTTGGTCGAGGTGGTTCATCAACTGTTGCAATTCCCCAACCAAGTTCTGCGCTACGAGCTGCAGTAGGAATTAAATCGCGCTGAATCTTTCCATCGGCATAAGCCTGCGCAGTCTTCATCTGGGATGCCAGGGCAAATTTATCTGCGCGCTCTTTTGTCAGATGCGGGAAGCGATCGTGAAGGCGCTCAGCTGTTGCACCCATTGCAAGTGCATCTTGTTCAACGATGCGCTCTGCAAGAAAACGAGGATTGGGATCGAGGCCATCACCGATTGGATGGTTGCCCATATGTTCTACACCGCCTGCAATTGCAATCTCGCATGATCCCATTGCAATAGATCCGGCCAATGTTGTAACTGCCGTCATTGCTCCTGCACACCAACGATCGACAGAATATCCAGGAACAGTGTTGGGTAGGCCAGCCAAGAGAGATGCGCTACGACCAAGGTTCATTCCTTGATCACCTGTCTGAGTAGCTGCAGCAATAGCAACATCATCAATCTGATCTAAAGGTAGTTGTGGGTTGCGCTCAAGGAGGCCACGCATTGCGCGAACCATGAGGTCATCGGCGCGGGTGCCGGCATACATGGAGCCAGCTTTTCCAAAGGGAGTGCGGACTGCATCGACGAGAACAACAGAAGCCTGAGTAGCCATGGTTCCAACTTTCATAACGGTGAAGTTGCTCTTAGGTTACTGGTCGGTAATAGAAAAGGAAAGGGCGGCGCACGCGTAAAAAGCGGGTGTGAGGGGAATTACGCAACACTTTTGTTGCGTAATTCAAGGCCCTGTAATACTCTTCTAACTATGCGGGCCAGATGCGCCCCGGGATATGAGGAACGTTGAAAAGATCTGCTCTAGTAGCCGCTGTTGGCGCTGCAACCCTGGTTGTCGCATCCCTTGTCTGGGTCTCAACCCAATCTGATGGGGGAGGGCAAGCAGTTGAGGAGCTCACGATCTATTCGGGTCGCTCTGAGGAGTTCATTGCTCCATTTCTTGCCCAATGGGAGCAAGAGTCAGGAATTACTCTCAACGTTCGCTACGGTGATTCAGCAGAACTTGCAGCTCAAATTCTAGAAGAGGGCGAGAACTCTCCGGCAGATCTCTTCCTCTCTCAGGATGCTGGATCTTTGGGGGCCGTTGCCTCTGCCGACCTCTTTACCCAAATACCTGACTCTGTTGCAACTGAGATTGACCCCTCTTTTATCGCAGGTAATCGCTCATGGGTTGGCGTTACAGGGCGAGCTCGAGTCTTTGCCTACAACCCAGATGCAGTCACCGTTCTCCCACAATCGATTACAGATCTGACGAAAGATATCTATCGCGGAAAAATTGGCATTGCACCAAGCAACGCTTCATTCCAAGCATTTGTGACAGCGCTCATCAATGAAAAGGGCGAGGCTGTTGCGCAGAAGTGGCTGAGCGATATCAAAGCCAACGATGCAAAGATCTACTTGAAAAATAGCGCAATCGTTGAAGCTATCGATCAAGGCGAAATCGATCTCGGATTAGTCAATCACTATTACATCTGGGAAGTAGCAACTGCTCTTGGTAGAGATATTAAAGTCAAGAATGGCTACTTCGCTTCTGGTGACATTGGAAATCTAATCAACGTATCAGGTGCGGGAGTGCTTGCGACAAGTCAGAAGCAGAATGCAGCATATGATCTGATCAACTTCCTGACATCTGAGACAACACAGAAGTTATTTGTTGAGCAGACTCATGAGTACTCACTAATTCCTGGATTAACACCTCCACAAGGATTACCAGACTTTAAGAGTCTAGGATCTCCACGCGTTGATCTTGGTGATCTAGCAAATACACAACGAACACAGGATCTCTTGATCAAGGTCGGACTCTTGTAGTGAGTAAGTTGCGCAGTGAAATCTAGAACCTTCCTCAACTCTTTTGGCCTCAAAGCCCTGGTAGTTGTAGTTCTAGCTCTTCTGCTGCAGCCGCTTGCTTATCTCTTCATTCGCGCAGGCGAGAAATCAACCTCTGAAATTCTGACCTTACTTACTAGGCAGAAGACGTTAGAGGTATTTCTTACGACCCTCTTACTCTTAGTAATTGTCGTAGCAATCAATGTCGTGCTTGGAACAGCGATGGCTGCAGGATTGCATTACGTAAAGATCCCTTATCCACGCCTCTTTCTCGTGGCCAGTATTCTTCCATTGGCGATTCCTTCCTACGTCTTCACATATACCTGGAAGGCTCTCTTTCCCTCGATGCAAGGGCTCTGGGCGGGCGCATTTATCCTCGCTCTTTCAACTATGCCTTATATGATCCTGACAGTTCTTATCGCTTTTCAAAAGATTGACCTTGGCATCATTGAAGTGGGTCGATCACTTGGACTTTCCAAAGTGGCACTATTTTTCCGAGTAATCCTTCCGCAGGTTCGGCGCAGCATCAGCGCAGGTGCCCTTCTCTCAGGGCTCTATGTGCTCAGCGACTTTGGCGCGGTATCACTTCTCAATGTCGAAACGCTGACCGTTTCTATCTCAAATCTCTTTAAATCATCATACGACCGCGGCGCTGCCTCAGTGATTGGAATTCTCCTCTTCCTTGCCGCTGCCATCTTTATCGCCTTTGAGACAACCCTTAAGGGGAGAGATTTTGAGACCAGAGGTAATGAAGGATTCCAAAACTCTATTCGACGCATCGGTAGTCCCGCACACTCGCTGATTACAGTCGGTGTTCTCGGTAGTTATCTCATCTGCGCTGTTCTCATTCCTTTCTATGTCTTAATCTCGCGCTTCTTAGCAAATCCCACAGCTGTTGAGGTCACCGATCTAATCACTGCCGCTGCCGCAACGATAAGCGTTGCAGCCCTTGGTGCTCTTATGGCATTTGCGCTTTCTCTTCCTTTGGCCTTCTTGATTTCACAGGGCAAGAGTGGATTTGCAACGACATCCGAAAGACTTATTCTGATTTCTCACGCTCTGCCTGGCGTCGTCGTCGGGTTGGCGCTGGTCTCATTTGGATCGCGTCTAGGAAGCCTCTATCAATCGATCTATCTCTTGGCCTTTGCCTACGCCGTCTTATTCTTGGCGAAATCAGTTGCGTCGACTTCGAGCGCATTAGCTCTGGTCTCGCCGCAGTTAAAGGAAGTCGCTGCCACCCTTGGAAAAAGTAGATCAAAGATCGCAACCGATGTTGTATTTCCGATTGCGTTACCGAGCATGTCGTTAGGAGTCCTCCTCGTATTTTTGACTGCGATGAAAGAGTTGCCGGCTACCTTGATGTTGCGTCCTACAGGCATGGATACATTGGCAACGCAGATATGGAGTGCAGCATCCATTAGTCGATTTAATGAGGCGGCCCCATATGCCTTAATATTGGTCCTCATTGCTGCGATTCCGACATTTATTCTCACTCTTCCTGGCACAGCTAAAGGAACGAGTGCGAGCGAGAAGAAGGTGAGTTATCTCTAAATGACTTCACTGAGCGTTTCACACCTTTTCGTAAAGTTCGGCGATCGCGATGTCATCTCCGATCTCTCCTTTGATCTTGCCGAAGGCGAGATTGCTTCCCTACTTGGACCATCTGGCTGCGGAAAGACAACACTGTTGCGAGCAATCGCTGGTTTGATTCAACCAAGCGGTGGCACGATCAGATTTGGTTCACAACTAGTGGGAGTCTCTTCCGTTGTATTGCCACCTAGCAAGCGCGGCACAGGGTATGTTCCACAACAAGGTGCGCTCTTCCCACATCTTTCTGTCGCCAAAAATATCGCCTTCGGTCTAGATCGCGAGATTTATTCAAAGAGTGAGATCTCTCAGATTACCGAAGAGATGGTTGCACTCATTGGCATGCAAGGCTTTGAAGATCGCGCGCCTTATCAACTATCTGGTGGTCAACAGATGCGCGTTGCCCTTGCTCGCGCACTTGCCATCAAGCCAAAACTTATCCTTCTTGATGAACCCTTTGCAGCACTTGATGCTGCGCTAAGAGATGAACTGCGAAACGAAGTTATTGGTCTACTCCGCAAGCTTGGTTCGACTGCGATATTGGTAACCCACGATCGTGAAGAGGCTCTGGTCTCGTCAGACCGCGTTATCTTGATGCGCGATGGAAGAGTTGCTCAGAGCGGAACTCCAGAAGAGGTGTATGAGTCACCGCAGTCAGCTGAGATCGCTGCCAGCACAGGAGATGTTCTTACTCTGCCAGCAGATAAGAGTTCAACAGGTGCCATCTCTTATCCTCTGGCTGCCCAAAGGTTCGCGCATTCAAGTCGTCCATCGGGATATGTAGTCATTCGACCTGAAGAGATCAAGGTCATGAAAGAAGGCGGCATAGGCCGCGAAGGTGTGCTCACACATATTGATTACTATGGTCATGATGCGATGCTCACCATTGATCTAAAAGATGATCTATTGGAAGATCTCGCAGATACATCAACAATTATTCGTGCACGAGTTGCCGGTCCTGCAGAATTTAACGTCGGGCAGAAGGTCTATCTCGAGCACGTGGGGCCGATTAGATACTTTTCTCTTCCGTAGCCTCTGACTCTTCAGATTGAGCAATCTCCAGTGGCTCTTCCTCTAGAAGAGCTAACTCAAGAATCGGTGTTGCAATCTCACGTTGCCATGGTCTGGCACCTAGCTCTGTCAACGCCTGATCGACACTTCCGACCGGCCTATTCCAACAGATA
>WLGP01000034.1 GCA_009703165.1 Actinomycetota bacterium
GGAATGAAGCAGCGCCTTGGTATTGCAGCAGCGCTCTTGCCAGATCCAAAGATTCTCATTCTTGATGAACCAACAAATGGTCTTGATCCAGAGGGTATTCAAGAGATTCGCGATCTTCTTCGCGGCCTTGCAGATAAGGGAACAACCGTCTTTGTCTCATCTCACCTGCTTTCAGAACTTGAGATCATCAGTGATTACATCGTGATGCTTCGTAAAGGTGAAGTCGTCTTTGCCGGTCCCATCCAAGAACTCTTTGCGGCACAACAACCATTTATGTTGGTCCGCACCGAAAATAGCGGCGACCTTGAAAAGGTTGTTGCGATCGCAGTTGGCGATGGACATAAGGCACATATCCAATCTGGCGTTGCACATATTGAAGGTCCGGCCGAATGGGCAGGAACCTTAAATAAGAAGGCCTTTGAGGCGGGCATTGTCCTGACTCAACTCTCGCCACAGATGCCAAACCTTGAAGAGACATTCTTTGAAATGACAGGAGATAAGAAATGATTCGTGTCATCCGCGCCGAATGGCGCAAGTTACGCCGCCCAACCTTGTTCCTTGGAACAATCGGTGCAGCGCTCTTCTTCACCGGTCTCTTTACCTCACTCCTCTTTATCTTGATCGATTCACCACGAGGAAACTCAGACCCTGCAAATCCAATCTCGCGCGAGATGCTCGCATCCTTCGGTGGAGCAGTTATTGGATTTACAAATGTTGGCAATCTTCTCGGCATCATCGCTTACTGCGTCTTTGCCGCACAGACTGCTCAGGAGTACACCTACGGAACGCTGCGCAATCTCTTGGTGCGCCAACCAGGTCGTATGCGTCTTCTGGCCGGAAAACTTATCTCGATGAAGCTATTCGCACTTGTGATGGTTGGTATCTCGGGAATTCTTGCAATCGCAATCTCTTACATCTTGGCACCAGGTGCCAAAGTTGCGACCGATCTCTGGTTCACATCAGATGGACGGACAGAGATTCTGCAAGCATTTATCAACGTCTCAATATCGGTTGTTGGCTTTGGAATCGTTGGAATGATCATGGGTCTTCTTCTGCGCTCTCCAATTAGCTCAATATCAATCGGAGTTCTCTGGCTCTTGATTATTGAGAACTTGCTTGGCGCTGTGAAGAGTTCAACACTTGAATGGCTTCCAGGTAACCAACTTGCAGTGATTGCCCTTGGTGGAAATGCAGCAGTTTCATATACGCATGCAATGTCATTAGCTGCTCTCTATATCGGAGTCGGTGCACTGATTGCCTCCGTACTTTTTTCCCGAAGAGATGTAGCCAACTAGCGACACTCAAGGTTTTAACAGGAATTACTAAGGTTCCTGATTTATCGTGGACCTCTGAAGTGAGAGGTTTATCGTGAAAAATCGTCGCAGTCTTGTTGCTATCGCCCTGATCTTTGGCCTAGCTCTCTCTGCGACCCCGGCGATTGCAGCAACACCAAAACCGACGCTTGCCCAGATTGAAGCGGCGAAGAAGGCAGAGGCCGCCAAGAAGGCCGCTGCTGCAACTGCGGCAAAGAAGTTAGCGGCTGCAAATCAAACACTTCGCACACTTACCGCCAAAGCAAATGCCGCACAGGCTCTCTTCGTTGCAGCAAAGCGCGAATTAGCGGTGGCAACAGCTGCAGCGCAAGAAGCGGCTAAGAAAGCGCAAGAAGCGGCGGCAGAAGTTTCAGCAACACATGCTGTCATCGGAAAGTTAGCAACAAATGCTTACATCATGGGCGGAAGCTTTTCAGATATTCAACCTCTCTTGAGCGCCGATGGTCCGCAAGAGTTGATGGACCAAATCTCACTTTTAGATAATCTCGGCAGCAAGAACGATGTCGCACTCGGTCGCTTTAAGGCTGCCGAAGTTGTAGCGCGCGCTGCAAAGAAGAAGGCTGATGAAGCAAAGATTGTGCAAGAGACTGCAACTGCCAAGGTTGCTGCTGCAAAGAAAGTTGCAGATGATGCGCGATCTGAACAACAAGAAGAGGTAGATCGCCTGCAATCTATCCAAGATAAGTTGGCCCGCGAATTAGCAAGTGCTAAACGAGTACGCATCACACTTGAACAGCAGCGCGCTCTTGCGCTCTTGGAAGAGAGTCAGGCAAATACCGCTGCAAATACTGGCGGACAGAAGAATGTCTGGCCGAACTTAGGATTTAAGGGTCGATCAACAATTCGTTCAACGGAAGCAATGCGCACGGCGGCAGTTGCCTTTGCTAAGAAGCAGGTACTTGCACGCAAGCCATACATTTGGGGCAGCGAAGGACCGAACGCATTCGACTGTTCCGGACTTGTTTATGCAGCCTATAGATCAGCTGGTTTAGGCTGGCCAAATTGGGATCGCCTCAACTCTTCTCTCTATGCAGGCTATACAAAGCATGTTTCACTCAATGAATTAGTACCCGGCGATCTCTTGTTCTACTCATATAAGGGAACAATTTCATCTATCCACCACATCACAATCTACGCTGGCGATGGAATGATGTGGGAGGCCAATTCAAAGGGCCGCGGATTGCTCTATTCAAATATGTATAGCATCAAGGGACTTATGCCATTTGGTGGTCGGGTCTAGCATTAGGCCCATGACTCGCGCACTTGTAGATATTCGCTCTGCAGTTCGCCCCTATCTTGAAAAGTTAAGTGCCGGAGATTCTCTCCTTGTCGCAGTCTCAGGCGGCGCCGATTCCCTAGCGCTAGCTGCTGCAGTGATTGCAGAGTCTAAAGATCTATTGCTGCGACCAATTGCTGTCACCATCGATCACGAATTACAAGATGGTTCGGCGGCGCAGGCAGCCCGAGTGGTAGAGCAACTCACCTCACTTGGGTATGCCGATGTGATCTCGCGAAAAGTTAGCGTTGATCAAAGTTTAGGTCTTGAATCTGGTGCACGCGATGCTCGCTACGGCGCACTGCATGAGATTGCAACTGAAGTGAACGCATCTCAGATCTATCTTGGACATACACGTGATGATCAGGCAGAGACAGTTTTATTAGGACTTGCACGTGGTTCGGGCGCGCGATCACTTTCTGGAATGGCTGCGGTAAACGGAAAAATTATTCGCCCGCTACTTAACCTGACTCGCGAATTAACTGAACAAGTCTGTAGAGATTTAAATATTGAAATCTGGAACGATCCACATAATCTCAATCAAGAATTTTCACGAGTGCGAGTGCGCACTCGCGTTCTTCCAGTAATGGAGGAAGAGATGGGTCCAGGAATTTCGCAGGCGCTGGCTCGTACCGCAGCTCTCTTGCGCGATGATGCCGATGCCCTGGACCAATTGGCTGAGCAGGCAGCCGGCGGCCTCAACCTCTCCGATCTCGAGATCGATTACCTCTTATTACTGCCCAAGGCGGTACGCACCCGAGTCCTGCGCAAGGCGATCTACGCTCAGGGAGCACCCGGTGGGGCGATTACAGCAGATCATGTGAGCGCAGTTGAGGCGTTAATCACCTCTTGGCACGGTCAAGGCGAGGTCAGCCTTCCAGGCGGTGTGAAGGTTGCTCGAATTTCGGGCAGACTTTCGCTCTACGCCCGCAGCTAGCCTGATCGCTAGCGCCACTTTCGAAGGAGAGCCACCCGGTGGATCTACAAGCAGTCGGTACCGATGTCGAACGCGTCATTGCAACACAAGAAGAGATTGCCGCAAAAGTTGCAGAGTTAGCAGCGCGCGTTGATAAAGATTATGAAGGTAAAGATCTTCTTCTCATCGGTGTGCTTAAAGGTGCAGTAATGGCGATGGCAGATCTCACTCGATCAATGCAGCGCCACATCGAAATGGATTGGATGGCTGTCTCCTCATACGGTTCAGGAACAAAATCCAGCGGAGTCGTTCGCATCCTTAAGGATTTAGATCGCGATATCACCGGTCGTAACATTTTGATCGTTGAAGATATTGTCGATTCAGGTCTGACACTTTCTTGGCTCCGTGCAAACCTCCTTTCACGCGGTGCTGGATCAGTTGAGATCCTCACAATTTTGCGTAAGCCAGAGGCGGCAAAGGTTGAAGTTGATGTGAAGTATGTCGGCTTTGATATTCCTAAAGATTTCGTCGTTGGATACGGTCTTGATTTTGATGAGAAGTATCGCAACCTCGACTTTATCGGTGTGCTCTCAAAGCACATGTACGAATAAGAATCGAGTAGCTACTTGATGAAGAAGAAGCCGGCTGAGAAGAAGAAGGCGCCTACAACCCCACAAGCTCCACAGTCGCGGTTGAAGCGTTGGATCAGAGGACCACTTTTCTGGATCATCGTTGCAATCTTTGGTGTTTCAATCTTTGGTCAGATCTCTGGTGCCGGAAATCGTTACGAGCCGATTAAGACTTCTCAAGCTTTGGATGCAATTACAAAATCCGACGTTGACTCTGCAGTTCTTGTAGATAACTCACAGAAGATTCGCCTCGTCCTGAAATCAGGAAAGTTAATCAATGGCGCATCAAAGGTAGAGGCTTCATATATTGCCCGCCAAGAGCCAACTCTGGTTGATGCGTTGACTGGCAACCCACCTCCAAAGGGTTGGAGCGTTGATGTTGCAAAGCAATCACTATTGGTGAGCTTCCTCTTCTCCTTCTTCCCATTCTTACTTATCGGACTTCTCTTCTTCTTCCTGATGAGCCAGGCGCAAGGTGGCAACAAGGTCTTCTCCTTCGGAAAATCTCGCGCCAAATTGCAGAATAACGATGTTCCACAAAATACCTTTGCCGATGTTGCAGGAGCCGATGAGGCGATCGCAGAACTTGAAGAGATTAAAGATTTCTTGGCAAACCCAGCAAAGTACGCACTCCTTGGTGCAAAGATTCCAAAGGGCGTTCTTCTCTACGGCCCTCCAGGAACAGGAAAGACCCTTCTTGCTCGCGCAGTTGCAGGTGAGGCAAAGGTTCCTTTCTATTCAATTTCAGGATCAGACTTCGTTGAAATGTTCGTCGGCGTTGGCGCATCTCGCGTCCGTGATCTCTTTGCTCAAGCAAAGGCACATGCACCAGCGATCGTCTTCGTTGATGAAATCGATGCAGTCGGTCGCCAGCGCGGTGCCGGAATGGGTGGCGGTCACGATGAACGTGAACAGACACTCAACCAATTACTCGTTGAGATGGATGGCTTTGAAGGCGATAGCCAAGTTATCTTGATCGCAGCAACTAACCGCCCTGATGTTCTAGATCCGGCGCTCTTGCGTCCAGGACGATTTGATCGTCAGATTCCTGTCGATCGCCCAGACCTTAAGGGTCGCGAAGATATCTTGAAGGTGCATGCAAAGAACAAGCCGATTTCAGATGATGTTGATCTGAAGAACTTTGCTCGTCGCACACCTGGATTTACCGGCGCCGATCTTGCAAATGTATTGAACGAGGCGGCGCTACTTACCGCGCGCGAGGGCGAGAAAGTCATTACAGATCACCACCTTGATGAGGCTATTGATCGCGTGATGGCAGGTCCACAACGTAAATCACGTTTGATGTCAGAGGAAGAGCGTCGCGTTACCGCCTATCACGAAGCAGGTCACGCACTTGTTGCGCGTGCACTTCCACATACAGATCCTGTACATAAAATTACAATCATGCCGCGCGGTCGTGCACTTGGTTACACAATGGTCTTGCCAGATGATGATAAGTACTCAACAACTCGTAATCAACTGCTCGATCAATTGGCTTATTCATTGGGTGGCCGCGCTGCAGAAGAGCTGATCTTCCACGATCCATCAACGGGTGCCTCAAATGATATTGAAAAGGCGACAGCACTTGCCCGCGCCATGGTGACTCAATACGGAATGACTGAGGCAATCGGTGCGATCAAACTTGGTAGCGATTCATCTGCACCATTTATGGGGCGCGACTATGGCCATCAGCGTGATTACTCAGAGAACGTCGCCGCAGTTGTCGATGGTGAGATTCGCTCACTGATTGAAAATGCACATCAGGAAGCTTTCGACATTTTGGTTGCAAACCGTTCAATCCTTGATGCGATGGTTCTTGAATTGCTCGAGCGTGAGACTCTCAATAAGGAAGAGATCGAAGTGATCTTTGCAAAGGTCTCATCATGGCCGCGCCGTCCAGCATGGACCGGCTCAGTTCACCGCATTCCAAGTTCGCAACCGCCCGTAGATATTCCAGAGAAGAAGGTTGTTGAAGCAACTCCTGTTGCGCCAAAGCGTGCAGTACGTAAGAAGAAGGCGCCTGCAAGTGAGTGATATCTCTCCAGTATCTTCTGGCCCCGACGATGGTCGCGCACTGCGCCCATACGATCAGGTGCGCGCAGAGAATGCGGTCCGTGAACTTCTTATTGCAATTGGTGAAGATCCAGATCGCGAAGGGCTGAAGGAGACTCCAGCACGCGTTGCTCGCGCCTATAAAGAGAACTTTGGTGGGCTCTGGCAATCACCTGAAGATGTACTGACCACAACGTTTGATATCGGCCACGAAGAGCTTGTCATCATTCGCGATATTGAAGTCTTTTCACAGTGCGAGCACCACTTAACTCCTTTTCACGGCGTTGCCCACGTTGGATATATCCCGCGCGGCAAAATCACCGGGCTTTCAAAAGTTGCCCGCCTAGTCGATCTCTATGCCAAGCGCCCACAAGTGCAAGAGCGTCTGACAACACAGATTGCCGATGCGATGGTGAAGATTCTTAATCCACTTGGTGTGATTGTGATCATCGATTGTGAACACCTATGTATGTCGATGCGCGGTGTGAAGAAGTCACAGGCGCGAACCACAACGAGTGCGGTGCGTGGAGCCTTGCGCGATGCGACAACTCGCGCCGAAGCAATAAGCCTGATTACGAATCGCTAGGTTTTTCTATGTTGGTGATGGGAATTCTTAACGTCACACCTGATTCATTCTCAGATGGCGGTGAATTCAATACAGTAGAAACTGCTGTTGCTCATGGCGTTGAAATGCTTAGCGAAGGTGCTGACATCATCGATATTGGTGGTGAATCTACTCGCCCAGGTGCCGAGCGCATCACCGAGGAAGAAGAGCTATCGCGCGTGATCCCGGTAATAAATGAGTTAGCAGCCAAAGGCGCTGTCATTTCGATTGACACTATGCGCGCCAGCGTTGCCCGCGCTGCCGTTAAGGCAGGGGCTACATATATCAACGATGTCAGCGGCGGACTTGCCGATGATCAGATGCATAAAGCGGCTGCAGAACTTGGCACCTTCTACATTCTGATGCACTGGCGTGGACATTCAGTAGATATGAATTCCAAGGCTATTTATGGCGATGTTGTCCTGGATGTTAAGAGTGAACTTTCGCGCCAGATTGAGAAGGCGATCTCTGCAGGGATTGCACCCGAGAAGATCATCATTGATCCAGGTATCGGTTTTGCAAAAGAGGCTGAGCACAATTGGGAGTTGATTAGGCGAGTCAACGAGATTGTTGATCTGGGATATCCGGTTCTGATTGGGGCATCACGTAAGCGTTTTCTTGGGGGAGATTCACCACTTGAACGCGAGGCGGCGACCTTAGAACTGACAAAGGGACTTGTTGGTCGTGGCATATGGGGCGTTAGAGTTCATAGCGTGGCCCCACATAAGAAGGTGATTGCAGATGTCTGATCAGATTAGCGTTACCGGGATCAAGGCCTTTGGTTATCACGGTGTGCTGCCACATGAGGCAGTTGATGGACAAGAGTTTATCG
Organism: Actinomycetota bacterium; assembly: GCA_009703165.1. Taxonomy (GTDB): domain Bacteria; phylum Actinomycetota; class Actinomycetes; order Nanopelagicales; family Nanopelagicaceae; genus Planktophila. The sequence continues at coordinate 7,644 of WLGP01000034.1, forward strand.
TTGACTTAAAAGTTAATTTAGATTTGCATACTGTCTCAATCAGTGATGATCTCAATGACACAATTAATTACGCCGACCTTGCCCAAATTGTTCATAACAATATCGTCGGTGAACGTGTGCAATTAATTGAACGACTTGCAGGTCGCATTGCAGATGAAATCATGGCCGCTCACAAGGTAATCAGATCGATTCAGGTCACAGTTCATAAACCACACGCACCTGTCACTCTAGATTTCGACGATATCTCCGTCACGATCACGCGATGAAGGCAGTTATCGCACTAGGCGCCAATCTTGGTGACCCGCAAGAGAATATAGATTTAGCGGTCGCTCTCTTGCGAGAAGCAACAGATATCCA
>WLGP01000035.1 GCA_009703165.1 Actinomycetota bacterium
CTCGTTGTGGCGCACAGACTCGCGTTGATTTAGGTGGAGCAGTTCGCGTTTGTGATGTTGATAAGAGCCAACACCATCCTCGAACAGATGGCGCTGTCATTGTTCTGGTTCGCGATAAAGATGATCGCATTCTTTTAGGACATCAGCCTGTCTGGCCAGAAGGACGCTTCTCTTGCTTTGCCGGTTTCCTTGAGCCAGGTGAGACATTTGAACAATGTGTTGCCCGCGAAGTCTTTGAAGAATCAGGTGTTGCAGTCGGTGAGATTTCATACCTTGGTTCACAGCCATGGCCATTTCCAGCATCAGTGATGATCGCATTTGATGCGGTCACAGATTTTCCTGAGACTGCTCGTCCAGATGGAGCTGAGATCACTGAAGTGAAATGGTTTACCCGCGATCAACTTCGCGCAGAGGCAAAAGCCGGAACACTTTTACTGCCACCAACAATTTCAGTTGCCCGCAAGATGATTGAACGTTGGCTAGGTGAGTCAGCCCAAGGCGGGGAAACATGGAGATAACTCCCGATCTCCGTGGCGAAGAGATCTTGGCCGCACTCGATGAAGATCAACGCGCAGTAGCACTTGCAACCCGTGGCCCTGTCTGCGTAATTGCAGGAGCTGGAACTGGAAAGACTCGCGCCATTACACACCGCATTGCATACGCTGCAGCGATCGGAACGATGGATCCCAGCAAGGTTTTGGCGCTCACATTTACAGCACGTGCTGCCGGTGAGATGCGCACCAGACTTCGCTCGCTTGGTGTTCCCACCGTTGCAGCGCGCACCGTGCACTCGGCTGCGCTCAAGCAACTGATCTACTTCTGGCCCACAGTCTTTGGCGGTCGGACCCCAGATCTGATGAATAGCAAGACTCCTTTTCTTACCGAAGCGGTAAAGCGCGCAGATTTAGCCAATGAAGTCCGTATTACTTCGCGCGAAACGATGCGCGATATTGCAACCGAGATCGAATGGGCAAAGGTCTCGCAGGTTGCACCAATTGATTACCTGGATCAAGTATCTGCTCGTCAGGTAAAGCCGCGCATTAAGGCAGAACATATTGCCGCGATCTATGTCGCATATGAAAGCCTCAAGAAACAAGAACTAGCCATCGATTTTGAAGATGTTCTCTTACTGACCTCTGCGATGCTTGAAGAAGAGCGAACAGTGCGCGAGCGTGTACAAGATCAATACCGTTATTTCACTGTCGATGAGTATCAGGATATTTCACCTATCCAACAGCGTTTAATTAACGCCTGGCTCGGATCGCGCAAAGATATCTGCGTTGTCGGAGATCCCGCGCAAACTATCTACTCATTTGCCGGCGCAACACCAGTCTTTCTCAACACCTTCACCCAACGTTTTCCAGAGGCGGAAGTTATCCGTCTGAGCACCGGATACCGATCAACTCCTGAGATCACCTTTGCCGCTAATGCACTTTTGCGCACATCATCGATGGGGCAAGAGCTCACAGCAAGTAACGATCATGGACATCGACCAAGTGTTGATGGATTTAAGGATGAGACGGCTGAGATTGCTGGGATTCTTTCGCAGATCACCGCGCTATTAGCTGATGGAACTGCGCCACAAGAGATCGCAATTTTGGCTCGCACCAATAGCCAACTTAAGGGCGTAGAGCGTGCGATGAATTCTCAGGGTCTGCCATATCAAGTGCGCAGTACCGAGCGATTCTTTGAACGCCAAGATGTACGAGATTTCCTTAAACAAGTTAGACAAGCATCTGTTATTCCAGCAGAGGGCAGCACTTGGTTAGATGAACTTCGCACAATAGCTCAGCCTTATCTGACTGGTGAGAGCATCGATGGAATTGCAGCGCTCTTGCACCTTGGCCGCGAGCTCGATAGCGATGAAGGTTTCACACCAAAGACCTTGCGTGGATTCTTACGCGAAGTTGAAGATCGCGTGACACAGAACAATCCACCGACGATGCCCGTTGTCACCCTAGCTACCTTGCATGCAGCAAAGGGCCTTGAATGGGAGCGCGTCTTTTTAATGGGTGCATCCGAAGGAATCTTGCCGCTCGAGAGCGGATCAACGGGAACAACTGATGCCGTCGTCTCTGAAGAGCGCCGCCTCTTTTATGTTGGAATGACGCGTGCAAAGGTCGATCTACATATCTCGTATCGCGGATTGCCTTCACGATTTTTGAAAGAAGCCGGGTTACTCGCTAGCTCCTAACTTGCTGAATCTAAGCTTCAAGGCCCATCGTCAATCTAAATTCTGTCGCGTTCTCGACTCGCAGCAACGACCATCTACCGTCTGAGGCTAAGTTGAAGATTCGGGTACCAAGGCCACTTCGATTCTGTAATTCAAGTGGAGCAACGATCGAATCATCGATTGCGATGATTTCAATCTCTTGATCGCTAGCTCGAACGACTTTGAGATCAATATTTTGGGCTCTGCCATGTCGAATCGAATTCGAGATCAATTCCTCGATTACCTGTCCAATGTCGCGCACTCGTGAATTTTGAAGCGATGCAATCTCTGCATCGATATGCAAGTTGATTTCTAGAAGCCCTCGCCAGGGATCTAATCGGGAGATAACTTCACTCTGAAGGTCTGTGGATACCTCCTCAAAATCTGCACCGGGATTACTAAGCAGTGCGAGCAAGGAATCCACCGTCTCGTTATATGCCTGAACATCATTACTTGTGGCTGCTGCATCGAGCTTGAGGGAAGTTGCTGCAAGACGAGTAAGTACCTTGCCGTGGATATAGACGGCCCACTCGTGGGATAAGTTCTTAGCTGCCTCTTCCTTAACCATGTTTTGCACCTTACTTTGCAAGGAAGCGCTAGCTACAAGTTCATCGTTCTTGATCAGATTTAAAGCGCTAGGCCTAAGAATCTGTAGGGACTCCATCGCAAGTAGATACACAATAGGAAAAATCAGCGCAGTTATGTAGATCGGAAACTGCGTATCAGGATCATGGTAAATCGCTTGCCCAATTGAGCTGTATAGAAAAGGAAGCAAACCTGTAGCAAAGGTAAGAATCGATGCGTTCCGTAGGGCGTTAGGCGATGCTCCTGATTGGGTTTTAACTATCAGCCGCGAGAGAGCAAAGACTGAAATCAAGAGAAGTGGATAAAAAATAAGAAATTCTCTAAGGGAATAGAAGTAGATATACGGTGGGGTTGCTAGACCTATCAGAACTAGAGAGTACGAATTGTGGTGTAACGGAGTACTTCGGGCAGTTGATAGATAGAGAACTCGAAACTCTTGTAGAAAGAAAAGAATGGAATTTCTATTGCTCTGGATTGAAGTACGGACAGGGTTCCCTGATCCTGCACCATCTAGGCTTCGCGAGAGGGTGCGAAGGCTTTCGCCGCCAAGGAATGGTTTCATCTGCGAGTACTGCTCGGCTAGATATTTACCCGAGGCCTTAATCTGATTTATCGATTCCCAAATTTCTCTACATTTATCGCGAAACTCACTCTGAATGCGTTCCTGCAGACTCTTCTGGGTCTCCTTAAATTCCCGCGAAGTTCTACTCTGAATGCGGGTAGCAACAAGGAGCCTATTTTCGTATTTTTTGATCTGGCTAATGATCTCTTTTCGGTTTCCACCGATGAACAAGAACGCAGGAAACCAGAGACCTCCTTGGATAAATATGACTCCAATGCGCCTGTAAATACTGACTAATTCGATATCAAAGAGTTTTGCCAAATAGAAATGGGTCGCATCCCCAAGGGCAATTACGACGATACCGGTGAGTGCAAGTGTTGCGAAGTTCGTCCGGAACAAATTTATGCGCCTGTAACCCCAAGATACAGAATATGCAATCAAAAGCATCGTCGCGGTGTGAACGATTCGAAGAAGTACGAGGTTGTCAAGATTCTTCTCGATTTCTCCAGGGAGTTGTGTGAAGAAGACAGAGATTTCAATGAGGATAATTGCCACGGGCACTAGGGCAAAATCTACTGGATATGATTTCTTGATACCAAGATCTGCGATCAACGAACGCATTACTACTTAACGACGACTTTCCCCTGCTGCCACATTCGCACAGCAACAACTCGCGGGTTGATACTCGGATCTCCGCTAACTCCGAGTGCGGCAAATGTTCTTTGAACGAGCGCTTCGGCTGCTCGCAATGAGATCCCTCTTGTCTCGGCGATTGAAGCATTCGATAATCCATCTGCAATCATTCGAAGAATCTCTGCCTGCGTCGATGTGATTGTAATCTTCTCATCACTTGCTACTTCGCTACCTTTAAAGTTTCCAGGCATGATGATTGACTCTTCGATGAGGGTGATTAGATTTTGAATTGTGTGAAGCTCAGACTTCACGATATATCCAGCATGTTCTGGAATACGTGAGACATCATTGATTGCTAATTCAGGGGATGCGTGTGCGGTCATGATGACCATTCCGATCCAGGGACGCTCCTCAGCGATCTTCGTCAGCAGATCAGCACCATCTGGACCATGCCCAAGATCTAAATCGGTGACAACGACATGAGGGTCAAAGCCATCGAGAGATTCAATCGCCTGGGCCACTGATGCGACGTGTTCGACTTCGATGCCAGATGCAACGAGCATCTCTCGGACCACATTGCGCGTGAAGTCATCGTCTTCGACCAAAAGTACGCGAATCGTCCTCTGGCTCGTGCTCATCTATGAAGAGTATCAACGGGCGTTAAAAACTATTCAGAAATCTACGGGTATTACCCAAAACTATCGTCCAACCTTCGGTTATCACACGGTGCCTAAAAAAGGATTTTAGCGGGATCTTTAACCTTTTATCCGTGAAGAGGGCATCGTGAAGAAAAATCCAACTACGTCTAAGTTTTTTCTACGTTCCCTAATTGCAGTCGGAATCACTTGTCCGCTCTTTGCGATTGGGGTCACACCAGCACAGGCCAGTGCACACACTCCCATCGAAGCTGTTTTTAACGCCGGGACAATCACTGGCGATGTCGCTTGCACGACAGGTGGGGTTGCTACTGGCTTCTTTAGAATCACCAACGGCATAGTCGAAGCAAGTAAAAATTGTGAAGGCGCTGTTGTGATCCCGGAAGGGGTGACAACAATCAATGGTGAGGCATTTGATGCCGACGCAGGTTACTCAGGTTTTTCTCGAGAGAATCCTTTGGGTAGCACAATCCCCATGAATGTCACTTCTCTAACAATTCCGAATACAGTTATTAGCATAGGTAATTTTGCATTTCGAGGTTCCAGGATTAGCACACTTACAATTCCAAATAGTGTGACAAATTTGGGTGAGCAGGCCTTCGCAGCCACAACCCAACTAAACCAAATAACTCTTGGCACAGGGCTTAATCAAATTAGTCAATATGCATTTTCTGGTGCAACTTCTCTTACGTCATTAACCATTCCAAGTAGTGTCACTTCAATCGGTAATCATGCATTTGAGTACTTAGAAGGTCTCACCTCATTAACAATTCCAAATAGTGTTACTTCAATCGGTAATTCTGCATTTCGAAACGCCGTTTTACTTACTTCGTTAACGATTCCAAATAGCGTTACCTCTATTGGATCGTCAGCTTTTGCTATGGATGGTTTGAACGCACTACAGTCAATTAGCCTCGGGAAAAACGTTGTTTCCATCGGTGCGCAAGCTTTCGCTGGTGCATCAAACATTACTGAATTGGATATTCCTGGATCAGTAACATCAATTGGTAATAGTGCTTTCCAAGGTTTCACTCGTTTGGAAACAATAACAATCGCTAGCAGTGTCTTAACGCTTGGCTCGAACTCTTTTCTAGATGCACCATCAACCACCACACTTAACTATTGTGGCGCACTTACTCAGGATGACTTCAACACCGCAGGAATTGGCAGCTTATACACATCAAAGATCTGTTCGGTGTCAGCACCGAGTTCCCCAGGTTCAATCACCGCGACATTGGTCGATACTCAAACAGTGACCGTTAGCTTCTCTGCTCCGACGAGTAATGGCGGCGCTCCAATTAGCTCGTACCTGGTGACCTCAAGCCCAGGTGCAATAACCAGAAAAGTTAATCAAGAATTAGGGGGATCCGCTACCGTCACCGGCTTAAGTAGTGGAGAAACATACACATTTACAGTTATTGCCAGTAACTGGGGTAAGTCCTCACTTCCTTCGACGGCCTCCAATGCGGTAACTACTCCGAACCTTCCGGGGTCCCCAACAATTGGTACGGCGACATTAACCAACCCGACGACTGCTAGCGTCACTTTTTCTGCACCCGCAAGTAATGGCGGTTCAACAATTACTCGTTACACGGCCATCTCATCACCTGATGGAAGAACAGGAACGGTCAATCAAGCAGGTAGCGGGAGTATCAGCGTGACTGGTTTAACTCCGGGAGCTGCTTACACATTCTCTGTTATCGCAACTAATGGAGTGGGAGACTCAACACCCTCCTCTGATTCAAATTCATTGACAACTCCAACTGTTCCCGAGCCACCGACAGCAGTAGTTGCGACTAGAACAAGCAGTACATCTGTAAACATAACCTTTGCTGCACCAGCCAACAATGGTGGCGAAACAATTACTTCATATACAGCGCTCTCTTATTCGCATACAGATGACTCACTAGGCGAGACAGGAACCGTTACTCAGCCAGGAATTAGAAGTATTAACATCACAGGCTTGACAGAAACTGCTACATACTCATTTTGGGTATTCGCAACAAACGCGGTCGGAGATTCTCAAGGTTCGCAAAATTCTAATGCGATTATCGGCTCTCCCTACGATCCTTTAACTGGCAACGGAGAAGTCGCTTGCGTCAATGATGGCCCACGGCTGGGATCTGGCTTCTTTTCAATATTAAGCAACATTGTTGTGTGGAGTGACGGTTGCAGTGGATCAGCTGTCATTCCTAACGGGGTACTAGAGATCAACGATTCGGCATTCAGAAATGACGATATCTCCTCAGTAGTCATTCCCAGCAGTGTGACAACGATTGGGGTTCAATCTTTTGAAGGTACCGCCTTAAAGACGTTGGTGATTCCAAACACGGTCACAACAATCGGCGCGAGGGCCTTTGATGATTTAGAGGAATTAACTTCACTCACAATCGGAAGTGGAATCAGATCAATCAGCCCCAGGGCCTTTCGGGATGCGACAAGTCTTACCTCACTGGTGATTCCAAATACTGTTACAACAATTGAGCAGTCAGCTTTTGAGAGGGCTACAAGTCTAACATCACTCACACTGGGTAATACTGTTACCACAATTGGGCAGTCAGCCTTTCTGAGTGCTTCCAATCTAACGGCTTTAAATTTACCAAGCAGCGTAAGAACGATTGGATCAGGGGCATTTGAGGGTGCAACCGGACTGGGATCGCTGGTGATCCCAAATGGTGTTACCGACATCGGCGACTCCGCTTTTTATGGCGCATCGTCAATAACTTCGTTAACCATTCCAGATTCAGTAGTCAATATTGGTGAAGAGGCATTCTTCAATACAACAGCCTTGTTGACGGTGAATTACTGTGGAACAACTGCTTTAAATAGTTCGAACAGAGTTTTCATAGGACTAGCGAACAGTGTAAATATCACATGCCCTCAGACACCAGTTATTACAGTCGGAACAACAGACTTTCAGCCACTTGTCGCAACGAACGTTGGCGTAACCCTCAGTGGATTTGATGAGACGCTGAATTATCAGGCAACAGTCAAGTTCGTAAATGTTGCAACCAATGCTGATGTTTCAAATGGAATATTGACTGCAATAAGGAATGGCACATCCACGATTCCTGGATACACCTCGTATTCTTCGACCAAACTTGGGTTCAAAGGAACTTACGCACAAGTTGCAGCAGCCCTGGCCTCAATGACCTGGAATCCAGCAACCGGAAGCGGGAATATCAGTATGCGAATAGGCATCGCATCGATGCCTGGAACTAGTGATTTTTACTTTGATGCGAACTCTGGGCGTTACTATAAATTTGTTTCTACTCCTTTGACTTGGGCGAACGCTAGAACC
>WLGP01000036.1 GCA_009703165.1 Actinomycetota bacterium
ACCGGCCAGCGCATCCTCGTTGTCGATGATGAAACAAGTATCAGCGATCTCATCTCTACAAGCCTTCGCTTTGTAGGTTTTGATGTTCGCACCGCAGCAACTGGATCTCAGGCGCTAGCGGTAGCTGAAGAATTTAAGCCGCATGCAATTGTTCTTGATGTGATGCTTCCTGATCAAGATGGATTTGAAGTCTGTCGCCAGATTCGCAATGAAGGTGCAAATGTTGGAGTTCTCTTTCTTACTGCAAAAGATGGCATGGAAGATAAGGTCGCAGGTCTAACAATCGGCGGCGATGATTACATGACAAAGCCATTTAGCTTAGAAGAGCTCGTTGCACGTCTGCGCGCGCTCTTGCGCCGCATTGGTGTTGTCGAGATGGATCAGGATGAAGAGAAGATTCGCTTTGCCGATCTCGAACTCGATGAAGCAACACATGAAGTGCGTAGAGCGGGAAATCTCCTTGACTTATCGCCTACTGAATTTCTCTTAACACGTTACCTACTTATCAATGCAGACCGCGTTGTATCGAAGTCACAAATTTTAGATCACGTCTGGGAGTATGACTTTAGAGGCGATGCGGGAATCGTTGAAACCTACATCTCATATCTGCGCAAGAAGATTGATGTCTACGATCCTCCGCTGATCCACACCATTCGCGGCGTTGGATATCGCCTTCGAGTCCCTAGCGAAACACAGAACAAGTAGCCATGAAAAGCCCTTTCTCGCAATGGAGTTTGCGCAATCGCCTTGTCTTAGGCGTTGTCATTCTCTCCACCTTTGGCTTTATCGCCTCCGGTGTCGTTGCGCAGAAATCACTCGAATCATTTCTCGTCCATCAAATTGATGATCAACTGATCAGCGTTGCATCAGGTTCACTTCCCCGCATTGATCGCGCAGGAATTATTAATGATGAAGAGTTTAGGGAGCGCCAAGGGTTAAGAGAACGCGATGATGACGATGAAGATGCCCCACCAACCCCATTAAATCGAGTGCCCACATCCACCTCTGTCACGCTTTTAGATGCCACAGGAGCTGTTGTTGGAGGCATCGGTGGCGATCTCAACGCAGTATCGATCACTGATTTCATTGGTGGACTTACTCCAACAGAGGTTGCAGCGCTCAGAGCAGAACCATTTACTCTCAAAGCCGGTGAAGAGAACTTCCGAGTTCTCGCTCTTCCTCTTCCATCTAATTTTGGATCGATTGCAATTGGCCAGTCGCTGAATGATGTAGATCGCACCCTCAATCGCCTGCAATGGCTCTTCTTCCTTATCGGTTTTGTCATTGTCTGCTTGATCGCTCTGGCATCACGAACGATGATCAAAGTTGGACTTAAGCCACTTTCTGCAGTGGAAGATACGGCGGCGCAGATTGCAGCCGGTGATCTTTCAGCTCGCCTACCTGATGCTAAGTCGACGACAGAGGTTGGTCGTCTTACAACTTCCCTTAACACCATGCTTGCTCGCATCGAAGAATCTTTCGCTGCGCGTAAAGCAAGTGAAGATAAGTTGCGCCGCTTTGTGGCAGATGCCTCGCACGAGCTACGCACTCCATTGACTGCAATCCGTGGCTTTGCTGAACTCCATAGACAAGGCGCTGTATCTGGAGAAGAAGATACAAAGCAGTTACTCGGACGTATCGAAGGCGAATCGGTGCGAATGGGCTCTCTCGTTGAAGACCTTCTCTTACTTGCTCGCCTTGATCAATCGCGCGAGATGGAACATCTTCCGGTAGATGTTGCAGCGGTGACAGCAGATGCAGTTGCCTCAGCGCGCGTTGCAGGTCCTGAACATCCGATTACCCTCATTGGCGATGCCGATGAGATCTATATCCTCGGTGATCATCTTCGTATTCATCAAGTGATTGCTAACTTACTCGCCAACGCCCGCACACATACTCCTGCTGGAACGGCGATTACTGTCACGATTACTCGAAGTGAGGCCGGTGTCCAGGTTGCAGTTGCAGATCAAGGTCCAGGGTTAAGCGCGCAAGATCAGAGGCGAATCTTTGAACGTTTCTATCGCGCAGACTCTTCACGTGTACGTATTGACGGTGAAGGTAGCGGTTTAGGGCTCTCTATCGTCGATGCAGTGATGAAGGCTCACGGTGGCAGTGTCACTGTCGCATCCGATCTCGGCAAAGGTGCAACCTTTACCTTGTTCTTTCCAAATCAAGCAGATGGCGTTACTGATTAGGTCCTAACGACTCCATCGCACGTAAAGTTTCAATGCGCTCTTCAATCGGTGGATGCGTTGCAAACATCTTTGAGACCGCCTTGCTATCTAGTGGTGATTCAATCCAGATATGAGCTACCGCATTTGATTTCTGTCGCACGACAGTTGAATCAGCAGCAAGTGTTTCAAGTGCGCGGCGAAGTCCTGCAGGGTTTCGGGTAAATGAGACTGCTGTTGCATCGGCTAAAGATTCGCGGCGGCGAGAGATTGCACTGCGCAGCAACATCGCTGCAATCGGAGCCATAATCATGATGGCAAGTGAGACGACAAGAAGTAATGGATTTCCATTTCCTTCACGGCGATCACGGCCGCCACCAAACCACATCATGCGGGTAAGAAAATCGCTCAGAATCGCAATCGCACCGGCGGTTGTTGCAGCAACTGCTGAGACTAATGTGTCGCGGTTTGCAACGTGTGACATCTCATGTGCAATCACACCTTGTAATTCGTCGCGATCCATTACCTCAAGGATTCGTGTTGTAAAAGCAATCAACGCATGGTCGGGATTACGACCGGTTGCAAAGGCATTTGGCGCAGTATCTTCGACGATTGCAACCTTTGGCATCGGAAGTCCGCTTGCTACAACTACCTCTTCAATTAAGTTAAAGAGCGCTGGGTTATCTTCACGTTGAATAACGCGGGCACCAGTCATCGTTAAAACTAATTTATCTGAGCCGTAATACGAGCCCCAGACACCGACAAGAGAGATTCCCACTGCAAGTGGAACGACAAATGATGTTGTTCCTGCACCGAAATAAGTAAGTGCTGCATAGGCGACAAGCCATGTCAGTACCGCCATTGCAGCAAGCAAGAAGTATGTCTTGCGCTTATTTGCTCCTTGGGCGCTGCGAAAGTTCGAGGACATCAGTACTAGAAGGTGACCTTAGGAACTTCGCGTGCTTGTGGATCTTCTACCTCGTAGAAGGGGCGAGCGCTTACCTTTGCAAAACCTGCAAAGAAGCTAGATGGGATTGTTGCAACGGCTGTATTGAGGTTGCGAACATTGTCGTTATAGAACTGGCGGGCAAAGGCAACTTTATTCTCAGTTGTTGAGAGCTCTTCTTGCAAAGATAAGAAGTTTGCAGATGCCTTGAGATCTGGATAAGCCTCTGCAACTGCGAGCAATCCGCGCAGTGCTTGCGTCAACATGCCATCTGCTGCCGCAACATCTGCAACCCCTGATGCTGATGTTGACTTGGCGCGCGCTGCAACGACAGCATCGAAGGTTGATTGTTCGTGGGTTGCATATCCCTTAACTGTCTCAACGAGGTTAGGGATCAGATCGGAACGACGCTTGAGTTGAACTTCGATCTGAGCAAATGCTTCATCGACGCTGATATTCAGGCGCACGAGGCGGTTGTATTGGGCAACGACAAAGATTGCTAGAAGTGCGATGACTCCAACGATGATAAAAATTTCCATACTTAACTCAACCCCTTATCGACAAGGGATATTCCCTCACCAGTTAGTCGATCTTACTCCGATGGAAGTTAAGGAAGGAGCGGCTCGGTGTTGGTCCACGCTGGCCCTGGTAGCGAGATCCGTACTTCTCGCTTCCATACGGATGTTCTGCAGGAGATGAGAGTTTGATCAGGCAGAGCTGACCGATCTTCATTCCAGCAAATAACTTCACAGGAAGGTTTGCAACATTAGAAAGTTCTAGAGTGATATGGCCAGAAAATCCTGGATCGATAAAACCTGCAGTGGAGTGGGTTAAAAGTCCAAGGCGGCCAAGAGATGACTTTCCTTCAAGGCGACCGGCGATGTCATCTGGAAGTGTGATCACTTCGTAGGTGCTCGCCAAGACAAATTCACCTGGGTGGAGGATAAATGGCTCATCCCCATCTGCAATGACCTCTCGGGTCAGCTCAGGCTGCTCGAGGGATGGGTCGATCACTGAATACTTGTGGTTTTCAAAGACGCGGAAGAACTTGTCCAGGCGTACATCGACAGACGATGGCTGAATCATCGCCTCGTGGAAGGGTTCGACGCCGACGCGTCCAGCGGAAATTTCGCTTCTAATATCGCGATCACTAAGTAGCACGGCGCGAGCCTATCTCCCAGAGGGCGGAAAATAGTTGAAGCCACCACTTGCATAAGTTACTGGCGGGTAGCACCATACCGCTATGGGACATTACATAGCCAACCTCCGTGACATCGAATTCTGCCTCTTCGACCTCTTTGGTCGCGACAAAGTGATGGGGACTGCGCCTTATGGCGAGGTCGATCGCGATACTGCAATAGGGATGCTCGAAGAGATGAAGCGTCTGTGTGAAAATGATTTAGCTGCTTCGTTCGTTGAAGGTGATCGCGTTGGTGCAACGCTCAATCAGGAGACTGGAAATGTCACCTTGCCTGAAAGTTTTAAGAAGTCATACAAGGCATATGTCGATGGTGAGTGGTGGCGTCTTGATGCACCTGTTGATCTTGGTGGAATGAAAGTTCCACCATCTGTTCGCTGGGCGATGGCTGAGATGGTCTTGGGATCAAATCCTGCAATTCACATCTATGCATCGGGTTATGCATTTGCGCAGGTTGCATATGTTCTCGGAACGCCAGATCAGAAGAAGATGGCAAAGCACATGGTCGATAAGCACTGGGGTGCAACGATGCAATTGACTGAACCTGATGCAGGTTCAGATGTTGGTGCAGGTCGTTCAAAGGCTGTACAGCAGCCAGATGGAACATGGCATATCACCGGAACAAAGCGTTACATCACATCAGGAGATGCTGACTTCTATGACAACGTGATGCACTTTGTTCTTGCTCGTCGTGAAGGTGGCGGACCAGGAACAAAAGGTCTCTCACTATTCTTGATTCCTAAATTTATGTTTGATCTTGAGACAGGCGAACTCGGTAAGCGCAATGGCGTTTATGTGACAGCCCTCGAAGATAAAATGGGGCTTAATGTTTCAGCAACCTGCGAAGTTAACTTGGGTGAGCATGAACCAGCTGTTGGCTATCTCTTGGGGGAAGTCCACGAAGGTATTGCACAGATGTTTAAAGTTATTGAATTCGCTCGCATGATGGTGGGAACAAAAGCGATTGCAACGTTATCTGCTGGTTATCAGCAAGCGCTTTCCTATGCCAAGACCCGCGTTCAGGGCGGCGATATGAAGGTGATGAACGACAAGGCTTCACCTCGCGTAACAATCATTCATCATCCAGATGTACGTCGCTCATTGATGGTGCAGAAGTCATATTCTGAAGGTATGAGAGCGCTTGTTCTCTACGCTGCAACTATCCAGGATGAGATTGAACTTGCTCAGATTGCTGGAGATCACGATAAGTTAGCAAAGATGGAAGCACTTAACGATCTTTTGCTTCCAGTTGTTAAGGGCTTTGGCTCTGAAAAATCTTGGACACTTCTTGGTACTGAATCACTTCAAACATTTGGTGGCGCCGGCTTTACGCGCGATTGGCCACTAGAACAATATGTTCGCGATGCCAAGATCGATACCTTGTATGAAGGCACAACAGCGATTCAAGGTCTTGACTTCTTCTTCCGTAAAGTTGTTAAGGATGGCGGTAAGGCACTTGGTCTTCTTGGAAAAGAGATCAGTGACTTTGCAGCAACTGGTGGTGCACACGATGTGCAGAAGCAGGCCTTGCTTAAAGCGCTCGGCGATCTCAACGGCATGATGGGTGTTCTTGTCGGACATGCAATGGCATCACAAGAGAAGTCAGATGAGATCTACAAGGTCGGTCTCAATACTTCACGCGTCTTGATGGCAGTCGGTGACATCATCACCGCATGGCTCTTGCTCCGTCAGGCAGATATTGCGACAGAGAAGTTGGCAGCAGGTGCTGGTAAGGATGCAGCTTTCTTCGAAGGAAAGATCGCATCAGCCCACTTCTTCGTCGCAAATTACCTGCCACACATCACAGCAGATCGTAAGATCGTTGAAGGCACAGATAGCGCTGTCATGGAGATCTCGGAGAACGCTTTCTAATCAGATACCCTTGCCGGATGCTCAATCGCTTCCGTGGTGAGATCTACCTGGTTACAGGTGCAGTCTTCTTCTCTTTCAATGGTGTTATCTCCACCCTTGTCTTAGATCACCTCTCGCCATTTCGCCTGACGCAGGTGCGATGTATCGGAGCCTTTGCGATTCTCTTTATCGTTGTTGCTTCGCGTAACTTCCAATCGCTCAAGGCAACACGTAGCGAAGTTCCTACCTTGATCCTGCTTGGCATTGTGGGCTTTGCAGCGGTGCAAGCTGGCTACTTCCTTGGAATCCAGCGCGGAGTCCCCTTAAGCCTTGTCCTGATTATCGAATTCACCGCACCAATCTGGATCGTTCTCTGGATTAGATTTGTTCGGAAGAAGGCAGTTCCTGGCGGAATGTGGGCAGGAATCGCGCTCTCCTTTATCGGACTGATCTTTATTGCAAAGGTCTGGGATGGTCTGACCTTTGATCTTCTGGGAATTATCGGAGCCCTTATCTCCGCATTTGCTCTAGCTGTCTACTTCCTTGTCGGTTCAAAGGTTGGCGAGAAGCGTTCTGCCCAATCAATTACCGTCTGGGGACTTGGAATGGCTGGCCTTACCTGGGCGATCGTTATGCCGGTCTGGAAATTCCCATTCGATGTATTTACTATGGATATGAATCTTCAGGGAATCTTTGATGGCACATTTGTTCCGGGTTGGGTTTTGATTGCATGGATTATCGTGATGGGAACGATCGTTCCCTATCTCTTCGTTGTGGGCGGCCTGCGTCGCCTATCGCCATCGACAAGTAGCGTCATTGGAATGATTGAACCGGTACTTGCTGGTGCATTTGCATGGATCTGGTTGGCACAGAGTTGGGCGCCTATCCAATTAAGTGGAGCGGCAATCGTTCTTGTTGGAATCTATATTGCAGATCGCGCAAAGATTGCAGCGACAAGTAAGTAACTACTCGTTCCAACCGCCATCGCCAGGAGATGCTGGCTGATCAAAATCTTGTGGCGATGATGATGTGAAGTCGCGACCTGAACCTGGGTTTGCCGCCATATCTGCAAAGCGTGCAAAGTGAAGTTGGGCTGAGACGGTAATTGTGCGCGTTGGTCCGTTACGGTGCTTTGCAACGATGAGATCTGCCTCGCCTTGGCGATTCTGCGAGTCATACATATCTTCGCGGTGGAGCAAGATAACAACGTCGGCATCTTGTTCGATCGAACCAGATTCACGGAGGTCAGAGAGCATCGGCAATTTATTTGTACGTTGTTCAGGTCCACGGTTGAGCTGTGAAATTGCGATTACCGGAACATCGAGCTCTTTCGCCATCAACTTCAAGTGACGTGAGAATTCAGATACTTCTTGTTGACGGTTCTCAACGCGCTTTCCTGAGCTCATAAGCTGGAGGTAGTCGATCACTACTAATTGCAGGTTATGGCGCTGCTTGAGGCGACGCGCCTTTGCGCGGATCTCCATCATAGAAAGGTTCGGTGAATCATCGATAAAGAGTGGCGCATCAGAGATTTCGCCCATACGACGTGCAAGCTTTGCCCAATCATCATCGCTGAGTTGTCCAGAGCGGATGCTATTAAGCCCAACGCGCGCTTCGGCTGACAACATACGCATTGTAATTTCTGATTTAGACATTTCTAGAGAGAAGATCACTGCAGTTTTATTCTCGTGGATAGCTGC
>WLGP01000037.1 GCA_009703165.1 Actinomycetota bacterium
GAGGATTGGATCTTTCGTTAAGGTAATTGCAAGAAGTGGGGCAGCAACTGCCAAAAGACCATCGGCAAGGTTGCTAATAACGCTTGCGCTAAAGAGGCGATTAAATCCAGGGCCTAAAGAATCAGTCTTCAACTTGAGTTCCTACTGGGTTCCAACCCCCTGGAACCATATCTTGAGCCTCTTCAGGTCCCCACGTTCCTTCGAAGTATGGATGTACGCGAGAAGGTGATTTCAAGATATCTTCAAGAATTTTCCACGAATGCAGAACGGCATCGATACGTGTAAATCTAAAGTGATCCCCCAGCATTGCGGCGCGCAATAGACGCTCGTATGGACCTTGGCGATCGCCAAACTCGGTAACAAACTCCACTGTCAGATCAATCTCTTCAGTAGTTAACTTTGTTCCCGGCTTCTTCGCCAGCAATGAGATATCCACGCCATCTTTTGCACCAAGGCGGAAGCGAACTGCATTTGGGTTGCCGCGGCCAAAGAGTTCGCGAGGTGGCTTCTTAAATTCAACCAATACCTCAAGAACTGTCTCAGGCATCTTCTTGCCGGTGCGCATATAGATAGGAACACCTGCCCAGCGCCAGTTATCGATAAAGACCTTCATTGCAACAAAGGTCTCGGTATCTGAATTGTCAGCAACGCCATCTTCTTCGAGATAGCCAACATATTGTCCGCGGACTACATCTTCAGCCTTGATATCGCGGATTGCAGAGAGAACTTTGATCTTCTCATTCTGCATATCTTCTGAGCCAATACTGATCGGAGGCTCCATAGTGAGCATCGTTAAGACCTGCAAAATATGGTTCTGCAGGACATCCCGCGTTGCACCTACGCCGTCATAGAACTTTCCACGACCTTCAATTCCAAAACTTTCAGCCATAGTGATCTGAATATTGGATACGTAGTTGCGGTTCCAGACAGGTTCAAAGAGAGTATTGGCAAAGCGGAAGACTAAGAGATCTTCTACCGCTTCTTTACCGAGGTAGTGATCGATGCGATAAATCTGATCTTCTGGAAGAACTTGCTTGAGTTCGCTATCGAGTTGGATGGCAGATTCCAGGTCGCGACCAAATGGTTTTTCAACAACAACGCGAGCCTTTTTGGTAATACCAACGCTAGCTAGCCCTTGAGTGATCTTGGCAAAGTGCTCGGGTGCAATTGCTAGATAGATCACCGGCAACTTAAAGTCCTTGATCAGTTCGGCAAGCTGCACAAATGTCTCAGGGTTTTCATAATCGCCGACCAAGAGCTGCATCTCATTGAGCAGCTTTCCCAAGACCTTCTCATCAGCATCAGGCTTGCGGGCACGAATTGCCGCCTCAACGTTCTCACGGAAAACTTCTTGAGTCCACTTTGAAGATGCAACGCCAAAGATCTCAACATCAAGTTCGTTGAGCTCTTCGAGGTCATAGAGTGCTGGGAAGAGTTTCTTCTTCGCCAAATCTCCGGTCGCGCCAAATAGAACTAAAGCATCAGCCTTCATCTACTTAAGCCTTTTTTGATTCGCTAGAAGGCTTTTCGTTATGGCCACCGAATTTGTAGCGCATTGCGCTCAACACTCGGTTAGCAAATTCATCATTATTGCGTGAGGCAAATCGTGAATACAAAGATGCGCTCAATACATGGGCTGGAATTCCCGCTTCGATTGCAGCTTGCACTGTCCAACGACCTTCACCGCTATCGCTGACCTGAGTTGAGTATTCAGTCAGCTCTTCTGATTCAACAAGTGCTTGCGCGGTAAGGTCTAGTAGCCATGACGCGACAACTGAACCACGGCGCCAGACTTCGGTAATTGCTGGGATATCTAGATCGTAGGCAGGTGTCATCTCATCTGCTGCCTCAAAGATGGCAAGACCCTCTGCAAAGGCAGCCATCATTCCGTACTCAATTCCATTATGGATCATCTTTACAAAGTGGCCTGAACCAACAGGACCGCAATGCAGGTATCCATATTCTGCTTGTGCTGGCTCACCGGTACGACCTGGTGTTCGCTCTGCAGATTCAACTCCTGGACATAATGCTTTAAAGATTGGATCAAGGGATGCAACGACCTTTGTATCGCCACCGATCATCAATGAGTAACCGCGCTCTAGGCCATAGACGCCACCTGATGTTCCGACATCAACGAAGTTGATTCCTTTTTCAGCAAGTAGCGCTGCATTCTTAAGATCGTTTTTGTAGTAACTATTTCCGCCATCGATGATGGTGTCGCCCTTTTCAAGGTGGGCAGCCATGGCTGCAATCGTTGAATCAGTTACTGAGGCCGGGACCATAATCCAGATTGTGCGTGGAGCGCTGAGATTTGCAGCCAGATCTGCCATATCGCTAGCGGCGATTGCACCTTCTGCCGCAAGTGTTGCAACGGCATCTGGGCTTACGTCATAGACGGCTGAGGTGATTGAGTGACGTGCCAGGCGGCGAACGATATTGGCGCCCATTCTTCCAAGGCCAACCATTCCAAAGTTCACGTTCTGACTCATCTTCTCTTACCCTCTCTTCGCGCTACGTGAAGTCTATTCTAAAAATTCCTGCGGATTACTCAGTGAAAAAGGCGTCGGTATCAACAATCAGGCGTGTGTGATCAACGGCTCGTACATAACTGGCCGGTATTGAGAGATCTCCTTCGATGATCTTTGTCACCGCTTCTGCCTTGGCTGCTCCAGCTGCGATGATCCAGATAAGTGTTGAAGCATTGATCATCGACATCGTAAATGTAGCGCGCACTGCAGGTGGCTTTGGCGAATCGGTAATTGCAATCACTTTTTCCAAGCGATCAATCTGTGCTGCTCCTGGAAAGAGGGAAGCAACATGTCCATCTGGTCCTAGTCCAAGGATGGTCAGATCCATAAAGGTCTCACCTAATTGTGCGTTGTAATCTGCAACAGCTTCATCGATAGTTGAAGCTTCGTTAGTCGCCTTGAGATAGTGAACAGTGATTGTTGGGTGCTTAAGAAAACTACTTACCGGAGCGCTATTTTGCTCTGCGCTATCGCGCTCAACAAATCTCTCATCACTCCACCAGATGTGAAGGCCTTGAAAGAGTTCGGGGTGTGCGTTGCAGCGCTCGACCAGTCCTTGATTGAGCTCAGTTCCTAATGTGCCTCCGGTCAGGGCGAGATGGAAAATTCCATTAACGCGAAGTCCTACTTCGATTACCTCAATGAGCTGGGCCAGAACCTCTGTGGAGAGTTCGTCAGAATCTGCGTAGAGCGTCAGATCGAGATCGTCGTCAAAATCGTCAAGATCGTCAAGATCGTCGGCCATGTGCCCAGTATCCCATGGCCACAAGGGCTACTTACAAATCTAGATGAGACCGAGAGTCTTCGCCTTCTCAACGGCTTGATCACGACCGTCTACTGCCATTTTCCTGTAGATATTCTTCAAGTGAGTCTTCATCGTGTTATGAGAGATGTGCAGACTTGCTCCGATTGATGTGATTGGTTTTCCTGAATCAAGATGTCTGACAATCTCAATCTCACGTTTGGTGAGAGTTAGGTGCTCCCCTTTGGCTGAATCGATCTCTTGCATTCTGGCGGCCACCTTTCTCGATATCTCTTCGTTGTAAAAAGTCGGGGTTCTGCTGGCAACTTTGTGAAAGAGCGGATAAAGCTCCATCTGGCGAATAAAGACTGCTTTTGCTCCAACTTCAGAACCAATTTTTAGCGCGTGAGTTAAATGTGTAAGTGCAAGCTCTTCATCGGTCTCGTAGGCATGAACGGTTGCAGAGAGATGCTTGTAAATTCGTTGGCGAGGAGTCCGCTCAGGCAGATCTTCGCCGTTAGATGGGTTCCACTCTTTACCTTCGGCACGAAGAATGTGAAGTCTTATCAATTCTGTGGTGCGACCTGGGAGAGAGCTCTCGATGAGAAGTTTCATCTTCTCAAGGTCACCGGAAATTAACTGCATGACAAGTTCGCCGCGGTCAAGGATGGAGTCCAGCTGATTCTTCACATGTATCAGTGACACCTTTTCGCGCGCAGCACGAAGCATTTCTACGGACCGCGCTTTATCACCTCTCTGTGCCAGAGAGACCGAGGTAAATGAGGCCGCGGAGCAGTACCAGACCCACTGCTGATTTCTTGACGCACTATCTATAACGTCGTGAAAGATCTCATAGGCTCTATCGATTTCGGTAAATTCATAATGACAGCGGGCAAAGATGTATTTGATATCAAGGGGCGCCTGAAACGATGCCATTTCAAGGCTCTCACTTAAGGACAAGGCCATGCGAGATGATTCAAAGGCCTCTTGATAATAAGACTGTTGATAGGCGCAGAGCGCTCTAATCGCTAATTGATGAACATGGCCCAAAGATGAGAATTTTCTTGCAAGGAGATTCTTCGCCTGGAGATCGATCTCTTCGAGCTTTTCTACATTATCTGTAACAAAGTAGTAACCAGCAAGGCGACGCAGAACAAAGAGAGAATCTGTGAAATCTGAATCTGCTGCGTATTCATCTTCTTTAGAAGCAGCTGCAGCGATAGCCTCGATATCTGCAAACTGGCCATGTGAGAAGTTAAGAGCGATTTCAATCAGCGACGAAAATCTCTCCATGAAAGTCTCGAGGGCAGTTCCTCGTGATTGTAGGCGCATACTTGCATTGAGTGCTTCGACTTTATTCAATGAAAGGTTTGCAAGATGGCCGGCAATTTCTACAGTCTGGCGCTGTAGTTGACCTTCAACACTCTCATCTCCTGCATATTTTGCCCAGCGTAATAGTTCATCTCCGCGCCCGGAGATGGCGAAGATTCGAGCGGCATCTCGGAAGAGTTTTTCAAATCTTTGATGATCCTGAGATAAGAATGCATGCTCCATGGCATGGGTGGTATCAAGATTTTCTTCAAAATAGTGAGAAATCGCTCGGTGAGTTTCCTTAAGTAGATTTTCATCTCTGGAAAGCTCTAGATAGAGAAACTCTCTGATCAAACTGTGAATTCTGTAAGTTGGTATCTCCTCGACGCTCTTTGACAAAAGGGCGCCTTCAAATGCCAGCGAGTCGATCTCATGTTGAGAAAATCTCTTACCCAGAATTTGTTGCGCCAGTTCGCTAGTAAATTCAGGCAAGGCAGATAATGGAGCCAAGAGAGACTTCTCGCGCTCAGAAAGGCCTCGCACGATCTCATCAACGATAAAGCGCAGAGGTTCGATTGAGTTGGCAATAGCTTCAGCCGATGCGGTGAATTTCTCACCTTTGGAGAGGCCTCGAGCAATTAACTGAACAGCGGCGGGCCAACCTTGTGCGCTCTCTAGAATCTTAGTGACATCCTCAGTCACTGGCGATAATCCATTGAGTGATGCAACTTGTGCAACCTCATCGCTTGTGAACTTCAATTCAGATGGACCGATTACCTGTAAATTTCCTGCCAATGCTAAATCGGTGACAGATGTTTCCGCAGTGAATCGGCGTATGTGAACAAAATGCAAATTTCTTGGAAGTGAATTTATAACTTGATTAGCTGTCGCAAAGTCAACCGCCGCGCTAGTTCGCCGATTGTCGACGATAAAGATATATTCACCCTTGCGAGATGCCAGCTCGTTACTGAACTTCGCGAGTAGTTCCAT
Organism: Actinomycetota bacterium; assembly: GCA_009703165.1. GTDB lineage: Bacteria > Actinomycetota > Actinomycetes > Nanopelagicales > Nanopelagicaceae > Planktophila. The sequence continues at coordinate 5,572 of WLGP01000037.1, forward strand.
CGGGTTGATTGCAATCTCAGCGCAAAACCAAGGCGCAAAATCTGGGATCACATTGCGAACGGCCTGAATGAGATGAGCGTTAAATTGTGCTGGCGAATCTTCTTCCAGCATCGTGTACCAAAACGTTCGCCCAGAATTTCGTTGAGCGATCTCAGTGGCAAGAGATGTCTTTCCGTATCCGATAGGACCGGTTATTAACGTGGTCCCCGGGCCTTGCACCTTTACCGATTCGACAAGTGAAGAGCGAGCAAGAAAGTTGGCTGGAAGAAGGGGTGGCAGAGTTCTGGAGAGGGTGACCCCCTCGAGGATTGGTTGCGGGGAGATATCACCCGCGCTCTTCTTTGTAGCCACGCCTAAGGGTGACTTAAAAACAGGGGTGAGGAAAGGTCAGGGTGAGCGTTTTAGGGGTGAGACGAGGGTGATTTAAAGAGAGGCGAAAGCTTCATCGAGAACACCGAGGGCATCCTTGAGGAGCTCATCGCTGATCACAAGCGGTGGCAAGAAGCGAATGACGTTGCCATATGTTCCTGCAGTCAAGATCAGCACTCCGCGTGCTTGGCAATACTTAATAACAGTTGCCATCGCAGCAGGATTTGGATCTTTACTTCCGGCAACGACGATCTCAATCGCCTGCATCGCACCGCGACCGCGAACTTCACCGATCACTGAATACTTTGCTGCCATTGCAGTCAATGAGTCATGAAGAATCTTTCCGATTTCGCGTGCGCGATCAACAAGCTTTTCTTCGCGGATAGCCTGCATTGCGCCAAGGGCTGCAGCACATGCAATCGGGTTTCCACCATAGGTTCCACCGAGTCCGCCGACGTGTGATGAATCCATAATTTCAGCGCGTGCAGTTACTGCAGCAAGTGGGAGACCGCCTGCAATTCCCTTAGCGGTCACGATCATATCTGGAACAACGTTTTCATCCTCAACTGCAAAGTAATTTCCAGTGCGCGCAAAACCTGTCTGCACTTCATCTGCGATAAAGACGATGCCGTGCTTTGTTGCATATTCGCTCAACCCTGGAAGGAATCCCTTAGGCGGAACGATAAATCCACCTTCGCCTTGAATTGGTTCAATGATGATCGCTGCAACTCGATCTGCACCGATCTCTTTCTCAATCTTATGTGTGACATCTGCGAGCGCATCGGCTGCCATTGTTGCTGCATTGCCTTCATAGCGATATGGATACGGCATAGGCATGCGATAGATCTCGTTTGCAAAAGGACCGAAGCCATCCTTGTATGGCATGTTCTTTGCGGTAAGTGCCATCGTTAAGTTGGTGCGGCCGTGATAGGCATGTTCAAAGACAACAATCGCCTGACGCTTTGTGTAATGGCGAGCAATCTTGATCGCATTCTCAACAGCCTCTGCACCAGAGTTCTGCAGAAGAGACTTCTTCTTAAATGTTCCAGGAGTTAATTCGTTAAGAGCTTCACAGACTTCGATATATCCAAGGTATGGAGCGGTGGTGAAGTTGGTATGGGTAAATGCCTGAACAGCCTCAGTCACGCGCGATACAACGGCAGGATTTGCATTACCTACGTTGACTACGCCGATACCTGAACCAAGATCGATAATGCGGTTGCCATCAAGATCTTCCATGATCGCACCCTCTGCGCGGGTGATAATTGCTGGAAATGCCATTCCAAGACCGGCAGAGACAGCTTCTTTACGTCGAGCAATCACTTGGGCCGATAGTGGGCCTGGAATCTCGGTAGCAATATGACGAGATTGCGGAAGCGGATTCTGTGCATGAGCCCTTGTTGTCATGGGTAAATCATAGAGCCTTGGGGAATCTAGGCCGTCCGAGAAGTTAGGCTTGGCCGCATGAGTACAGGTGATCTTCGAAACATCGCTCCGCTATTGGATGCCTACCTCTCTTACTTCGAATCATCACGCACTCCCTTCACCATCCCCGGGCATAAACAGAAGGCATCACGTTTAGATGCAGGCCTTGGTGCGCTCGTCGATACTGATATTCCTTTATATGGGGGCCTAGATGAAATCAAACTCACCAATAAGGTCCTAACCCACGCTGAGAAGTTGGCAGCTGATTTGTGGGGAGCAGACTTTGCGCGATTCTCAACGGGTGGCTCAACGCATGCAAATCAAGCAGTCATTCTGGCGCTAGGAAAACCTGGCGATAAGGTCGCGCTCAGTCGCACTGCACATCGTTCTGTCTTAAGCGCACTCGTCTTAGCTGGCCTTGAACCGCTATGGCTTACCCC
>WLGP01000038.1 GCA_009703165.1 Actinomycetota bacterium
AAGCCAATCTTCAGCATGGCTGGAACATGGGATGGCGCAAAGGCCGGAACATTGTTCGAGCAGGCACTTACAGCAGTTGGTGGAAAAGTTGATGCAGTTCTTGCACCAAACGACAACAACGCTGCAAACATCATCACCATTCTTGATAAGAACGGCTTGAAGGTTCCTGTCTCAGGACAAGATGCTTCACCAGCTGGTCTTCAGAATGTTCTTCTCGGTAAGCAGACAACAACTGTTTGGAAGCCATACACACTGATCGCAACAGCTGCATCAGATTTGGCAATTGCTCTCCTTAACGGCGAGACACCAACAGCTGACAAGGCTCTTGCTGATGGAACTCCTTACATCGCAGTAACACCTAACTCAGTCGGACAGGCTCAGGTTAAGGATGTTGTTGCTGCAGGAGACGCTAGCTACGACGAAGTTTGCACAGCTGCTGTTAAGGCTGCTTGCGATGAATTCGGCGTCACAGCGTAATTAAGTAATATATAGACCTCCGCGCCGGTACTTCATGTGCCGGCGCGGAGGCTTTTACGCAGATATACATACTTTTATTCAACGCTCTTTGAAAGGGTTGTAATGACATCGCAGAGGCCGATAGTTGAACTCGTCGGGATTACCAAAAGTTTTGGACCGGTAGATGTTCTTAAGGGAATTGACTTCACCGCTTATGCCGGTCGCGTCACAGCACTTGTTGGAGATAACGGTGCAGGTAAATCAACACTCATTAAAGGTTTAGCTGGAGTTCAAGAGTATGACTCTGGCGTTGTTAAATTTGATGGCGAAGAAGTCCGACTCTCAAGTGCGCGTTCAGCTGCCGCACTCGGCATTGAAGTTGTGTACCAAGATCTTGCTCTCTGCGAAAACTTGGACATTGTTCAAAATATGTTCCTCGGTCGCGAATCGATGACAGGTATCACTCTCAACGAGCCACAGATGGAGTTTGAAGCGTCAAAGACTCTTACGGGACTCTCAGTTCGTACCGTTAAGTCAGTGCGTCAAAAGGTTGCATCCCTTTCAGGTGGACAGCGCCAGACGGTAGCGATCGCCCGTTCTGTGCTCCGTAATGCAAAGCTTGTCATCCTCGATGAGCCAACTGCCGCCCTCGGTGTGGCTCAGACAGAGCAGGTTCTTAACCTTGTTCGTCGCCTTGCAGATTCAGGCGTTGCCGTCATCATCATTAGCCACAACCTTCAGGATGTCTTTAAAGTTGCAGACGATATCGCCGTTCTCTATCTCGGCAAGATGGTCGCGAATTTGAAGTCAACAGAGACTAATCATCTTGATGTCGTTCAGTACATCACAGGTACTCGCACGATGGGAGATCAAGCATGAGCGTCACAATTGGTTCTGGCCACGAAGGAAATGTGCGCGAACAGATCAATGCCTACAAGGCACGCGTAAAAGGTGGAGAGATGGGTGCGCTGCCATCTGTCCTCTCACTCTTTGTTCTCACCGTTCTCTTCTCAGCCCTCAATCCTTACTTTCTGACTGAAGGAAACTTCGCAAACCTTCTGACTCAGACAGCAACCCTGATGATGATTGCGATGGCACTTGTCTTTGTAATTTTGATTGCAGAAATCGACCTATCTGCAGGTGTGACATCTGGCGTTGCAATGGCTCTCTTTATCATCATGACAAATCGCTGGGGAATCGATTGGCGCCTATCAATTCTTGCCGGCCTTCTCTGCGGCATGGCAATCGGTGGAATCATCGGATTCTTCGTTGCCAAAGTTGGAGTTCCATCATTCGTAGTAACCCTCGGCCTCTTCCTAGGCTTCCAGGGTTTGCAACTTGCACTTCTCGGTGACGGTGGCATCTATCGCATTGAAGTTCCAGAGATTCGCGCGATTATGAATGACAACCTCCCTGCCTGGTTGGGATGGACATTCTTGCTCGTTGGATGGAGCCTCATGGCTCTTCTTGGCTTCTACGATCGACGTGTTCGCTCACGTAATGGTCTTGCAAATCGACCAATCTCATTGATGTATAGCAAGTTAGCAATTGTTGGAGTTGTCGGAGCTGCCTTGGTAGCACTTCTTAATACCAACCGAAGCACTTCAATCAAGGAGATCAGCGGAGTTCCGATTGTTGTTCCCATCGCAGTCACAATTCTCTTCCTTGGAACGCTGCTTCTTGATCGCACTCGCTTTGGTCGCCACCTCTACGCTGTTGGCGGAAACCCTGAAGCAGCACGACGTTCAGGAATCAAAGTTGTAAAGATCCGCATCATTGCATTCGTTCTCTGCTCATCACTTGCGGTGATCTCAGGTATCTTCAATGCAAGTCGTGTTGGCGCAGTGGAAGCAACTGCAGGAAAGGCGATCGTTCTCTCCGGTGTTGCAGCAGCTGTGGTTGGAGGCGTAAGCCTCTTCGGTGGCCGAGGACGCCTCATCCATGCAGCAGTTGGAGCTTTGGTTATCGCAATTATCGATAACGGACTTGGACTCATTGGTCTTCCTGCAGGAATCAACTTCCTCGTCACAGGTGGAGTTTTGATCTTGGCAGCAACTGTCGATGCTGTATCTCGAAAGAGATCTGCAGCCGCGCGCTAGGTAAAGAGTTAAAGGCAGTTAAGCCTCATTCTTACAGTAAGTAGATTACTTAAGGATGGGGCTTAACTCTTGCCCGTTTTCAGCAAGAGTGCTGACTCGTACATATAAAGGAAGTGATGTGTAGCCATGCTTTTCACTACGCCAGATTCCGCCTTCAACGCTCTCACCGGTAATTAATGAGATCCAGGTGCCTTCTGGCAGATAGAAATCAGCAACGCCTTCAGAGTTAAAGATCGGTGCGACAAGAATTGATTCGCCCAACATATATTGGCGATCAAGGTAGAGGCAGTTGGGATCTTCAGGAAATTCCATCATCATTGGACGCATCATTGGTACGCCTTGCACGTGGGCTATCTCTGCCATCTTAAGGATGTAAGGCATCAATGAAATCTTGAGATCGGTAAAGAATTTAGTGACAACACTTGCCTCATCATCGATAAGCCACGGAACGCGATATGAAGCACTGCCATGGAGACGTGAATGTGACGAGAGGAGACCAAAGGCCACCCAACGCTTAAAGACATCTGGATTAGGTGTTCCTTCAAAACCACCAATGTCATGGCTCCAATATCCAAAGCCCGACAGAGCCATGCTTAAGCCGCCGCGAAGTGTTCCAGCCATTGATTCAAAGGTCGATTCATTATCTCCACCCCAGTGGATGGGAAACTTCTGACAGCCAGCAGTTGCAGAGCGTGCAAAGACGACTGTCTCCTTATTTGGTTTGCGCTCTAATAACTCAAAGACTGTCTTGTTATAGAGATATGGGTAGTAGTTATGCATCAACTCTGGATCGCTGCCATCGCTATAGACCACATCGGTTGGAATTCTCTCGCCGAAATCTGTCTTAAATGAATCTACGCCGATATCGATAAGTTTCTGTAGCTTTGATTGGAACCATGTACAGGCATCTGGATTGGTGAAATCTACGATCGCCATTCCAGGCTGCCATAGATCCCATTGCCAGATGCTGCCATCAGGGCGCTTGATGAGATAACCCTTCTCTTTCGCCTCAGGAAAGAGTGAAGACATCTGTGCGATGTAAGGGTTGGTCCAGACGCAGACGCGATAACCCTTATCGTGCAAGCGTTTGATGAGCCCTGCTGGATCTGGAAAGACTGCGCTATCCCACTCAAAATCACTCCAACTAAATTCCTTCATCCAGAAACAGTCGAAGTGGAATGCGCTGACAGGTATCTCTCGCTCTGCCATTCCATCTAAGAACGAGTTAACCGTTGCCTCATCATAATTTGTTGTAAATGAGGTTGAGAGCCAGAGACCAAAGGACCACTCAGGAACTTTGGCAGGCTTACCGAGAAAATCTGTATAGCGTTTAATAATGTCGCGCGGGTTATCGCCATAGATAAAGAAGATCTCTAGCTCTTCACCTGGAACGGAGATCTGCACCTTATCGACGACTTCTGTGCCGATCTCAAGGCTGACCTTGCCGGTGTGATTGATGAAGATTCCATATCCACGATTGGTGAGGTAGAAAGGAATGTTCTTATATGCCTGTTCGGATGCGGTTCCGCCATCTTCATTCCAAATGTCGATGACCTGTCCATTTTTTACAAATGGAGTGAAATGTTCGCCAAGGCCGTAGACCAATTCACCGACTGCGAGGTTGAGTTGGATATTGATATATGGATCACCGTTATGGTCCATCCATGCAATTCCCTTATCGCCAACGCGTGTGAGTTCTCGACCGGCAGCATTTACGGAGAGAAGAAAACTTTCACCTTCGGTAATCGTTGCACTGAGATCGCCGCTTGAGGCAAGAAATGTTGGACCACTGCCTGCCACCTGCAACGAAGTTCCATCTGATGCTAATTCAAAGTGGGGGCCACGATCGATTCCGCCTTCGTGATGTGTCACCTTCATGCCGATGATGTTCTTCATCGGTGAGTGAAGACGCGTTGTAATCAGTGGAATATTGAGAGTATCTCCACGATCTGCAATCACCTTGCTCGGTGAAAATATCGTCAGACCAGAGTCTGTGCGATCGATGCGGTGGGCGGTCTTACCGTAGTAAGCGCGCACACCTTCTCGCAGTAACCAGAATCCGTTGGTAAAGCGCATGAGATAAGGGTTTAGCCCTTAACTCCCATGAGGTGCTCAAGAGCTAATTGATCTAGCGCTTCGTAGTGATATCCACGAGCACCTGCTGCCTCAAGATCGAAGTTCTCGGCTGCTTGTAGCGACTTCCATGTTTCACCTGCAGCAAGTGTTGGCTCGGCAAGACCTGGGATATTTGATTCTTTCATTGCAGCGATGACACGTGGGTCGCTACGGAATGCAAGTGCGCGCTCTTTGAGAAGAAGATAGGTGCGCATATTTGCAGTTGCAGACTCCCAGACGCCCTTATCGCTTTCAGTACGTCCTGGCTTGTAATCAAAGTGCTTTGGTCCTGCGTACTTGTAGCTCTCGAGTAGATCTACAAGGAAGAAGGCTGATTTGAGATCGCCATGTCCGAAGACGAGATCCTGGTCGTACTTTGGACCGTGTTGGCCGTTGAGATCGATGTGGAAGAGCTTTCCATGCCAGAGCGCTTGGGCGATTCCGTGAACAAAATTAAGTCCAGCCATCTGCTCGTGGCCAACTTCTGGATTGAGTCCAACAAGTTCTGGGCGATCGAGCGAGTTGATAAATGCGAGCGCGTGGCCAATTGTTGGAAGGAAGATATCTCCACGTGGCTCATTTGGCTTTGGCTCAATTGCAAACTTGATGTCATAACCGTTATCGGTAACAAATTCACCGAGAATGTTAAAAGCTTCACGAAAGCGATCGAGTGCAACGTAGGCATCCTTTGCGCCATCAGATTCTGCGCCTTCACGTCCGCCCCAGCAGACATAGGTTTGAGCGCCTAGTTCAACTGCGAGTTCAATATTGCGCATCACTTTGCGAATTGCATAGCGGCGAATATCGCGATCATTAGATGTAAATGCGCCATCCTTAAAGACTGGGTGGGTAAAGAGATTTGTTGTCGCCATCGGAACTTTTATTCCGGTATCGGCAAGGGCCTTCTTGAAGCGATCGATATGGCCTCGACGTGATGCATCATCGCTTCCGAAAGGAATCAGGTCATCATCATGGAATGTCACACCGTAGGCACCGCGTGCTGCCAGTTCATTGACTGTGCGGACAGGATCTAGCGCGTCACGGGTTGCATCTCCGAAGGGGTCACGAGCCTGCCATCCCACTGTCCAGAGGCCGAAGGTGAACTTATCTGCCGGTGTTGGGGTTACTGACATGGACTACTCCCGTTATCTCGTGGGGCAACCTGTCCGAAGGTGCTCTTTGGTACGTGGGTTGCGCTCGGTTTTACCTATGGCGAACTTACCCGTAACCTTGGCCAATAGCCACAGGATTTAAATAACATTTCTGTGACTGTTTATGTGAAGGCAGGGCAGACACTCTTTTGCGGGAGTGGTGAAATGGCAGACACGCAGGTCTTAGGAACCTGTGTCTTCGGACGTGCGGGTTCAAGTCCCGCCTCCCGCACCAGTACTACAACCACTCGTAGATATATATATCGAGGTTAGGTGACCACCATGGCTAAACCATCGCGCGCCAAAGTGAAGAAACTTCAATCAGAGGCGATGAAGGCTGCAGCAGAGCGAAGAGCTGAGAAAGCGGCAAGTAAATGCGCTGTCACTCGCGGAGAAGTTGATCTAGATAGATATGCCGAGGTTGATCAAGAATGGGTTGCAATAGGTATTAGCGCACCCGCACGCAGAGCGTTGATTGATGACGGCTATTACTCACTCTCAGATTTACGTAAAGCATCACTGAGCGCTCTTAAGGAGTTGCATGGCGTCGGACCCAATGTGATCCGAATTCTTGTTGCAGAGATGAAGAAGGCTGATATTCAATTTAGAAGTAAGTAGTTACTCTTTCTCTACTTCGAAGGTCTCTTCTTGATTGACTCTCTCTTCCTGCCTAACCAATAACTGCGCCACTGAATGACCAAGAAGTGCACCAAGCAGTTGAGCGGCGATAAATACCGGCACTGAGGAAAGTGCAATTCCAGAGAATGAATCTGTCAGCGATCGCCCTAAAGTAATGGCTGGGTTTGCAAAGCTTGTCGATGAGGTGAAGATATAAGCCCCACCAATCCAGAGTGGAACAAGCCAGTAAGCGTTCTCTCCGCGTCCCTGATTCTTTGCGATAAAGATCGTTGCGATCAATCCCGCAGTCGCTACAACCTCACTAAGAAATAGGTAGCTGCCATCTCGCTCGAAGGTAGATGGTGCAATCAGAGCACGATTAAAGAGCGCGTGGGCAAGAATGGCACCCGATGCCGCTCCTGCAATCTGCACAATCGAAAATGTCACCAGGTGCAGAGTGGATAACTCGCGGCGAATAAATGCAATCAAGAGAACCACTGGGTTGAAGTACGCACCGCTGACTGGAGCCAAAAGCCAAATCACCAAGCCAAGGATTAACACTGTGGCGAAGGTATTAACTAAAAGTTGCAGAAGAACATCGCGGGTAAGGCTCTGGGCCATGATTCCCGAACCAACAACGGTTGCTGTGATCAGTGCTGTTCCTAAGAACTCGGCGAAATGTGCGCGAAGATGCATGGGGTTAGGCTAGCAATTCTGCAAGGAGATTTTCTACGCGCACCTTGATTTCATCGCGAATAACTCGAACGCTTTCAATGCCTTGGCCTGCTGGATCTTCCAGGACCCAATCTTCATAACGCTTTCCAGGGTAGAAGGGGCAGGCATCTCCGCAACCCATAGTGATGACTGCATCAGATTGTTGTACCGCCTCAGGTGTCAAAATCTTTGGAGTGTTATTGGAGATATCAATTCCAATCTCTGCCATCGCTTCTACTGCAATTGGATTGATTGAATCTTTCGGTGCAGAGCCAGCAGAGAGAACTTCTACGCGACCTTGTCCGAGATGGTTCATAAATCCTGCAGCCATCTGTGATCGTCCCGCGTTATGAACGCATACAAAGAGAACGCTCGGCTTACTCTGTGAAGTTGCTTGCGAAATAGTCATGCCCGAGAGGTTACCTCCCGGGTATGAACTAACGGTAAACGTCTGGCTAATTAAGGAGAGAAAGTCCGACCAAAATTGCGCCGATAGTGCCAAGGACTGCAATCCCTGCCCTGCTCGCCATAAAGCCATGGAGACCCTTAACGAAGGTCATCCCGATAACGAGTACTCCGGGAATGATGATCAAGAGTGAACGGGAG
>WLGP01000039.1 GCA_009703165.1 Actinomycetota bacterium
ACTACAGATTTCTCAGCCGTCGCCGATGCCGATGTGCACTTTATCTGCGTCGGAACACCGCAGAGTAAAGATGGATTGGCGGCAGATCTGACATATGTAAAGTCATCCGTTGCAGCCATTGCTCCATACCTAAAAGATGGATCGCTTGTAGTTGGCAAATCGACAGTTCCGGTCGGTACAGCTCAGATGTTGCGCGATCAATTGGCAAAGGATGCTCCTCACGCTGATCTTGCATGGAACCCAGAGTTCTTACGTGAAGGTTTTGCCGTTGAAGATACCTTGACTCCAAATCGCTTAGTAGTTGGCGTTGCCAATGATCGCGCCGAAGAGATTCTTAAAGAGGTATACGAACCTGTCATTGCTCTTGGCACTCCATGGATTCGCGCAGATCTTCCTACCGCAGAACTTGTGAAAGTTGCCGCCAACTCATTCCTTGCAACGAAGATTTCCTTTATCAATGCAATGGCTGAAGTCTGCGAAGCAGCAGGTGGCGATGTCACCGTTCTAGCAAAGGCGATCGGTTACGACCCACGTATCGGAAATCGATTCTTACAGGCAGGAATTGGATTCGGCGGAGGATGTCTTCCCAAAGATATCCGCGCATTTATGGCTCGCGCCCAAGAACTTGGCGCAGATCAAGCACTTGAATTCTTGCGAGAAATTGATGCAATTAATTTGCGTGCCCGTCAACGGGTCATTGATGTTGTTCGCGCAGATCTCTCTGAAGATCTGACGCAATATAAAATCGCTGTCTTGGGTGCAACATTTAAGCCAGATAGTGATGATGTGCGCGATTCCCCAGCACTTGATATTGCAGCCCAGCTCCAAGCAGCAGGGGCGGCAGTAGTTGTCCATGATCCCAAGGGAATTGAGCCTGCCCGCAAGCGCTTTCCCAACCTTGATTTTGCAGAGCGTGTGGTTGATGCTGTCAAAGAAGCCGATGCGATCCTTCATTTAACTGAATGGAAGGAATACCGCGAGTTGGACCCTGCTGTTATCGGTCAACTTGTGAAATCAAAGTTCCTCATTGATGGCAGAAACGCTCTTGATCGCGACAAGTGGCGCAAGGCTGGCTGGCGTGTACACGCGCTCGGCCGCACAGATTAAATCTGATCTTTACTCGTCTATCTCGCCGCTCATGTAGCTACATGCATGTTCAATGATTTCTTGTAGGTGTACTAAGTCATCTCCGACTGCAGTCAGGTGGCCAACGACCTCTCCGGGAGCTACTTCATTCATATATTGATGAAATTTGAGCTCTGGATTACGAGCCATCAGATGTAGATAAGGACGATACATATCGCTCTTATCGCGACCAATGACTGTGCCCATCACTGCATAAGGGGCAACCATTGATGGATCACCTAAGGGCAGATCTAAGATTGCTCGCAAATGTTGTTCATACTGACTGGTGACTGAACCTTCTATCGACCAATGTCCATAAATCTCTGGCTGCATCACAAGTTTGTGTGGAGATAGCAGGCCACCTTTACAGATCATCTCAACTGTCATCACACCAACTAATCCGAAGCGATCTGCAAGTGTGAGAGCTATCTCTGCCGCACTTGCTGATACCTCTGAAGTGATTAAGGGAGCCGGCGTAACTGTGCCGACAATATTGCCATCGCTCATGATCACCTGAGTCGGAGACCACGTGCATGTCTGACCATGAGCAGAACGAGCAACAGTGACTGCAAAGATGAGATCGAGATCGCTACCTAGCTGCTCTCTATCGCGGCTTTGGCTTAAAGTTGAAGAGCGCGGATAGACCCGAATACCTTCTGCCTCTAACCCTTTGACGATTGATGGCCCGACTGCGCCATCTTCATATGTGACTAAGTCGCATTGGCGTGCAAAATCGAGTACGTGGCTCAGGTTGTTGCGATCGCCAATGACGTAGTTGCAGACCTGCGCAGCGCTATCGTCTTTGCTCGTTGCCAATACTCTGAGGTCGACACCTAGCGCTATCGCTGGTGCCAGGTGCAGGCGCGCCAGACTTCCTGCACCGATGATTCCAACGACTGGGAAACGATTTCTCACGATCTCATCGTAGATGACGTTGGCACCAAAATTTGGCGCAAGGCTAGTAGCGTACGCAGATGAAGTTCTCATCATCTGATGAGAACCGCAAAGGGAGAGGCCTCACTTATGCCGAAGATTGTTCTCGCATCTCAATCAACTTCTCGCAAACGTTTACTTGTAGATGCTGGACTGAACCCTGAAATTATTGTGAGCCACGTCGATGAAGAGACGGATTTCTTCAATGCAATGACTCCTGCAGATATGGTGATCGCTCTAGCCATCTCTAAAGCCCACACCGTCAGAGAGATGATTAACTATCCAGCAATTATCATCGGTTGCGATTCCACATTTGACGTTGACGGTGTTTCATTTGGTAAACCAGGGACCCCAGAGATAGCCAGAGAACGCGCTCGTGCAATAAGTGGGCGCAGCGGCCTCTTGCATACAGGGCATTGCATTATTGATACTGAAAAAGGCATTGAGATCGCAGATCGCGTCACTACACAAGTGACATTTTCAGAGCTCACAGATGAAGAGATTGAGGATTACATCGCCTCTGGCGAGCCTCTTCAGGTTGCAGGCGGGTTTACTCTCGATGGCCACGGCTCACCATTTATTCCAGTGATTCAGGGCGATTACACCAATGTGGTTGGAATTTCGATGCCGTTCCTACGCGCTGCACTGACTGAACTCGGATACACCTGGCCTCAAGTCAAGGCGATGTAAGTAGTAGGCCTTCGAGTTGTGACATTATTGCCGCATGACTTCAACTGAGATTCTCTACTCGGATCCACTCAAGGCAGCGACATTGGCTGCTGCAGAGATTGCACAAGCAAGCGGTATTGCAACTCATGATGTCGCGCTCGTGATGGGCTCTGGTTGGGTTGGTGCTGTCGATGCTCTTGGCACACCTACATTTGAATGTAATGCCGAAGATATCACCGGCTTCTTTCCACCTGCTGTTGAGGGCCACTCTGGAAAAGTTCGCTCCTATGAAATTAAAGATGGCGATCGCTCAATTCGCGCACTCGTCTTCTTAGGTCGCACCCACCTCTATGAAGGTAAAGGGATGGAGCCAGTTGTTCACGGGGTTCGCACTGCGGTCAAAGCTGGTTGCAAGGTAATCATCTTGACCAATGCCTGCGGCGGAATCAACACCGCTTATCGAGTTGGTCAGCCAGTACTCATTCGTGATCACATCTCACTTACTGCGCAATCACCTCTTGTCGGTGCAACATTTGTTGACCTCACCGATCTCTACAGCAAGAGAATCCGTTCGATTATGAAGTCAGCAGATTCCTCACTTCAAGAAGGTGTCTATGTACATTGGCGTGGACCAACCTATGAAACCCCTGCCGAGATTCATATGATGCGCACATTGGGCGCCGACCTTGTCGGAATGTCTACAGTGCCAGAGGCGATTGCCGCGCACGCGCTCGGTGCCGAAGTTCTTGGTATCTCACTTGTCACCAACGCTGCAGCCGGTGTCACCGGCGAGAAACTCAACCATGAAGAGGTAATCGCTGCAGGAAAAGCTGCCGCTAGTTCAATGGGTGAGCTGCTAGCAAAGACAATTCCTCAGATTATCTAACCCTTAAGAACCAAATAGGAATGCGATGATGGATAACGCTCTTCTTGCAGAAGTTAAGGCCTGGATTGCAGATGATCCAGATCCGATAACAGCTGCCGCGCTTCAAGCACTTGTCGATAGTGGTGACGAGGCAGCACTACGTCCATTCTTTAGCGGCTTCCTTCAATTTGGTACTGCAGGTCTGCGCGGACCAAATGGGCCAGGGCCATCCTCGATGAATCGCGCAGTAGTAGGGCGAGCAGCTGCAGGAATTGCTGCCTACATGCGAAAGCGTGGAATGACTCGTGTAGTTATCGGTCGCGATGCCAGATACGGCTCTCACGATTATGCAATTGAGAGCGCTGAGATTTTTAGCGGTGCGGGTATGGAGGTATTCCTCCTGCCGCGGGCGCTTCCAACGCCAGTTCTTGCGTACGCAACTACTGCGCTTAAGGCAGATGTGGGTGTCATGGTGACAGCAAGCCACAATCCCCCGCAAGATAATGGTTACAAGGTCTATATCGGTCCCGATGCTGATGGAATTGCTTATGCATCATCACAGATTATTAGTCCGACAGATGGATTGATTGCAACGGAGATTGCAGCAATTACCTCATTGAAATCTCAGCCACGAGGATCGCAGTGGAGCGTGCTCGATGAGAAGCTCATTGATGAGTACATCAAGCGAACAGCACGTCTTGCGCACAACCCTGGCACCTTAAAGATTGTCTACACAGCGATGCACGGTGTCGGCACAGAGACTCTGAAGAAGGTTTTTGCAGAGGCTGGTTTTCCAGATCTAATTCTCGTTACTGAGCAGGCTGAGCCTGATCCTGATTTCCCAACAGTTGCCTTTCCCAATCCAGAAGAGCCTGGCGCTATTGATTTAGCGTTGGCAACTGCACGCAAATATGGCGCCGATCTTGTCATCGCCAATGACCCAGATGCAGATCGCTGTGCTGCGGCGATTAAAGATCGCAACGGGCAATGGCGCATGCTGCGAGGTGATGAGCTTGGCGTGATCTTCGGTGAATGGATAGCAAGAAGTGCCCCTCGGGGAACATTTGGAAATTCGATCGTTTCATCATCAATTCTTAAGAAGATCAGCTCACACTACGGAGTTGATTTCAAAGAAGTACTCACCGGATTTAAGTGGTTGGCAAAGATTGAAGATCTCGCCTTTGGATATGAAGAGGCGATCGGATATGCAGTCGACTCTGAGACGGTCAACGATAAAGATGGAATCTCGGCCGCACTCTTCTTGGCCCAGATTGCGACAGATTTAGCTGGGCAAGGAAAGGATCTCAACGATCTCCTTGATGAAGTCTGGGCCCGTCACGGTTTCCACGGCACAGAGCAGATCTCTATTCGTGTAGCCGATATGGGAGCAATCACCACTCTCTTATCTGCGCTGCGCACCAATCCCCCACGTGAGATTGCAGGCAGAGCTGTAGAGAGCATCGATGATCTAGCTGCCCCAACAGATGGTTTACCTCCAACAGATGGGTTACGAATTTGGCTCACAGGCGGCGTGCGCATCATCATTCGCCCATCAGGAACTGAGGCAAAACTTAAGTGTTATATCGAAGTGATTACTCCAGATAGCAGCGCTGCGATGAGAGAACTCGATGCACTGCGTGAACCGCTGAAGAAGTTCTTAAGCGCCTAACTTACTTGCCGCCACACTTGCGGCATTGATCTTTGATGTTGCAGAGATAAGAGCAGGTGCGCGAAGTGTAATTTCGATGCATTTATCGTTGATGTCATAGCGATGGCCATAGACGCCTAGCTCTCCATCTACTTCGTCGTAGAGGGTGCTTCCAGCAAGGGTTGTGGTGAGCAGATCAATAAGAGCGAGATCGACTCTCTTCACAACTGTTGCAAGGACAAACTTCTTTGTTGCTGCATCGACAGAGAGAAATTGATCAGGTTCAATTGTGATAATTCCTGATGGACGCTTGGCGTTGCCGGCCTTATTTGCCGCTGCAATCACATTAAAGACATCTGTTGCAGAGCCTGACGTTGTCAGATAGATAACGTCATGGCCAGAACGTAGAAGCGATGAGGTTGTACCGCTTGCCGATGAAGAGATGTAGCGAATATTTGCAGTAATCGATCTCTTTGCCGCCTTAGCGCCAGGGAGAAAACCTCGCTCGAAGATGCTCTTCTGGGATGTGTAACCGACCATTGCGACTTTGCCAGTTCTGCTAGCAAGTGCTGCCGCATACCCTGCTAAATAGGCACCTTGCACATCTGCAAAGACGATTGAGGTGACATTGAGAGCATCGACGCTGGCATCGTTAAGGATGGCAAATTGTGTCTCAGGATACTTTTGAGAGAGATTTTTCAGAGTTGCTGCATACCCGGTCCCGACTGCGATCACGATGGTG
The DNA here is from genome assembly GCA_009703165.1 of Actinomycetota bacterium. GTDB lineage: Bacteria > Actinomycetota > Actinomycetes > Nanopelagicales > Nanopelagicaceae > Planktophila. The sequence goes on from WLGP01000039.1 coordinate 5,983, forward strand.
CAATTCTTCTTTACGAGCGCAGTTACTCGATCGATACGATCTTGAGCTTCACCTGATGTGACTGTAGTTTCCAAAGTAAATTCAAACTTCTTTGCAGCAACCTTTAGCCCAGCCTGAGCAGCATCGTTAAAGGAGCTATCTCCTGGCCCACCTGTGTCATATGCCAGGCAGATGACCGGCAGTTGAGCATGTGCTGCTGGAGAGAGCATGGAGAGTGAGAGCGCGGAGATCAGAGCCAAGCTGGCTAGGCGCACCTTCATCAACTGACTACACCTAAACCTTTATATGTTGCTTCAAGAGTTGTCGAAGCAACTTCTCTTGCTTTAGCACTTCCTGCATGCAAAATTTCAATCAGATGCTTCTCATCGCTCAGTAGATCGAGTGCGCGCTGACGAATCGGACGCAAGTACTCAACAACTACCTCGGCTACACCTGCCTTGAAATCTCCGTAACCCTTACCGGCAAATTCATTCTCTAGATCTGCAATCGTCCGACCACTGAGCGCGCTATGGATGGTGAGTAGGTTGCTGATTCCAGGCTTTTCAATGGGATCAAAGGTAACTTCGCGTCCAGCATCGGTAATTGCAGATTTAATCTTCTTTAAATTAGCTTCAGGTGTATCCATGATCTCGATAACGCCTGCAACTGAGCCAGATGACTTACTCATCTTCGCTGTTGGATCTTGAATGTCATTAATCTTTGCGCCGGCCTTCAAAATGTAAGCCTCAGGCAATTGGAAGGTCTGACCGTAGCGAGCGTTAAAGCGTCCGGCTAAATCTCTGGTGAGTTCAATATGCTGACGCTGATCTTCTCCAACAGGAACTAAATCTGCTTGATAGAGCAAGATATCTGCAGCCTGCAACATGGGATATGTAAAGAGTCCAACGCGAGCAGAATCAGATCCGGCCTTTGCTGACTTATCTTTAAATTGCGTCATGCGACTTGCCTCGCCAAAGCCAGCCATGCACTCCATAATCCAACCGAGTTGGTTATGTTGTGGGACCTGCGATTGAACAAAGAGCGTTGACTTTTCTGGTGAGATACCTAGCGCTAACAACTGCGCCGCCGATGCAAGAGTGCGCTGACGCAAAAGAGCTGGATCAGTCTCAACTGTGAGGGCATGGAGATCAACGATGCAGTAGAAGGCATCGTGAGAATCTTGGAGCTCAACCCACTGCTTGACTGCGCCGAGGTAATTTCCGAGATGGAAAGAGTCACTGGTGGGTTGAATCCCCGATAGAACTCTCTTCTTGCTCATGTGAGCAATTCTCGCATGAATTATCAATTCCGCGAGATCAATAAACGCCCAGCGCGCTTGCCTTCCATAGTGAGAACGGCGATACGAATTCCATTGATATTGACGACATCACCCACGACCGGGATGCGACCTAAGAAGTGCATCACAAAACCACTTGCGGTCTCATAAGGGCCTTCAGGTAATTCGATCCCAGAATCATCGAGGAGGTCTTCGATTGAGACTAGGCCATCAACCTCAAAATCGCCTGTGCGAGTCTCTTGGGTGATCTCCTGCTCGTCGCTGTCATATTCATCGCGAATATCGCCAATAAGGCATTCGACAAGATCTTCAAGGGTGACGATGCCATCTGTTCCACCGTACTCATCGAGAACGATTGCAAGGTGTTGGCGTTGATTGCGCATCTCTGTCAGAGCAGGAAGAACACCCTTAGTGCCAGGTAA
>WLGP01000004.1 GCA_009703165.1 Actinomycetota bacterium
ATCGTGAGAGATAACCTACGCTAAACACGCTCACGAGGAGCGTGTGTAAGAAAATATGAGAGGCCACCCATGAAAGCGCTCGTTATCGGCGCAGGCGGAGTTGGCAGTGCAATCGCAAATATCGCATCACGTAGACCATTTATTACTCAGATGGTCATTGCCGATCGCAATCTGTCACGAGCAGAAGCTGCAATAGCAAAGGTAAAGGATTCACGATTTTCCGCAGCGGAGGTGAATGCTGCAGAACTTGAAGATATACGCGCTCTGATTCGTAAGGCAAAGCCAGATATTGTTATTAACGCAGTCGACCCACGATTTGTTATGCCTATCTTCTTAGCATGTGAAATCGAAGATACCAATTACATGGATATGGCGATGTCTCTTTCTCGCCCACATCCTCACTATCCGAATTCTGAAACAGGCGTGAAGTTAGGCGATGAGCAATTTGCTCGTGACTGGAACTGGTCTGAGCGTGGAATCTATGCCGTTGTCGGCATGGGTATCGAACCTGGAATGAGCGATATCTTCGCACGTTACGCATCCGATGAATTGTTCTCACGTCTTGATGAAGTCACCGTCTTTGATGGCTCTAATCTGACCGTTGAAGGCGCAGATTTTGCTCCATCGTTTTCAATCTGGACAACGATCGAAGAATGTCTCAACCCACCATTGGTATGGGAAGACGGTCGAGGGTGGTACACCACAGAGCCCTTTAGTGAGCTCGAAGTCTTTGATTTCCCAGAAGGAATCGGACCTGTTGAGTGCGTTAACGTCGAACACGAAGAGGTTGTACTTATTCCTCAGAAGGTCGATGCGAAGAAGGTTCGCTTTAAATACGGACTTGGCTCTGAATTTATCTCAACGCTCAAAACCATTCATATGTTGGGAATGGATAGTAAAGATTCCATCAACGTCCAAGGAGTAAGTGTTTCACCGCGCGATCTTCTTGCCGCAGCACTTCCTGATCCTGCAACTCTTGGTGCGCGTATGCGTGGAAAGACATGTGCAGGAACTTTGGTGAAGGGTCTTGATAAGAGTGGAAAACCAAAGGCTGTCTATATATATAACGTTGTAGATAATGCATGGTCTATGGAGAATTACGGCGATCAGGCAGTTGTCTGGCAGACAGCAATTAACCCGGTGATGGCGCTAGAACTCATTCATAAGGGGATCTGGAAGCCAGAAGGCGTCAACGGTCCTGAATGGTTTGATCCAAAGCCATTCCTAGAACTACTGGCTTCTTATGGAAGTAGTTGGCATATTCGCGATGAAGATACGACAGGAATAGAGGCGTAACGATGTCGAAGTGGGCACTTGTCACGGGAGCAACAGCGGGAATTGGCGAAAGCTTTACTCGTTTGTTGGCATCCAAGGGTTTTAATATCGCTCTGGTTGCCCGTGATGAGGCCCGCCTTCATGAACGTGCAGCAGCGTTACGTGAAAAGTATGGCGTGCAGACTTTTGTACTGCCGGCAGATCTTGCTACCGCGCAAGGGTGTGCAGCAGTTGAAGATTACTTGCAGGAATTTGATATCGAAGTCCTCATTAATAATGCAGGCTTTGGAATCAATAAGGCATTTACCGCAAGCGACCTCAAGGCCGAACAAGATCTTCTCGATGTTCTCGTTCGTACTCCGATGCGTCTGATGCATGTGATCTTGCCAAAGATGAAGGCACGCAATAGCGGCACCATTATTAACGTCTCATCGGTTGCCAGCTTTATCGCAGGCGGCACATATAGCGCCTCGAAGTCATATCTGACCGTTCTCTCTGAATCTCTCCATACAGAAGTTCGTGATACACATGTGAAGATTTCGGCACTTTGTCCTGGCTTTACCCGAACAGAGTTTCACCAGCGCGGGCGGATGAAGATGAAGGGTCTACCTGACTTCATGTGGCTCGATTCTGACCAGTTAGTTGCTGCGTCATGGTCAGATGCTCAGTCAGGTAAGGCGGTCAGCATTCCTGGGTGGCAATATAAAATTCTAATTGCCTTAATTTCACTAGCTCCGCGCTCTGCCGTTCGAAAGATCGGTATGAATTTACGTAAACGCCAGCGCTGACTCTCACAGGATTTTCACTAGATTTTGCCCTACCTTAGATAGCATTAAGACATCATCTATGGAGGTTTTACATGTTTCGCAAGGTAATCGCTGCATCAACTGCCGCAATACTCGTCTCACTTACTTTGAGCGTTGCCCCTGCTAGCGCCGCCGTTAAGAATGGCACCCCGTGCGCAAAGGCCGGAGCATCAACAAAGGCTGGCGGATCTACCTTCAAGTGTGTAAAGCATGCACTTGTGAGGAATGCAAAGCTCACCTGGAGATCAACTGAGTGCATTACCTCTGTCAATTCTTATAACCGCGCCAACGTCTCTGTTGTCGCTGCTAGAGCTGAGACTGCAAAGACAATTGCAGCCCTTGATCTTGCAATCGCTAGCCTTCAAGAGTCAATCACCGCATTAACTCCGACAGTTGCCGCCGATGTAAAGGCAGAGCAGGATCGAATTGCATCAATTAAGGTCAAGCTAGATGCGATGAAGGCAGATACTGCCAACCTGACAAAGAACGCTAAGAACATCAAGGATTACGAGACTGCAATCTCATGGCGTGAAATTACTGTGCGCCGTTTGAATAGCCAGATCACAGCATTTACCTCAAAGATCAAAAATCTACAGAATGAGAAGAATGCTGCTACCAACAATCTCTCATTGATCGCTTCAGCTTCAAGTACAGCACTTACGACTGCACGAACAATCTGCGGTTAATTAACCAATAGTTACAACTGAAGCAGTTGCCCTGACGGGTAGCTGCTTCAGTGCTGTTGTGGCGGGACCGACAAGATTCTTTCCGGCAAGGGTAAATGTTGCCCCGTGATCTTCGCACTCCCACTGATTTCCGCTTTGGAAGAGTGAACCGCCCATATGTGTACACAATAGATTGACTGCGGTGTAGCCCTTTGTAGAGGTGCGCACGAGAGCGATCGATTTACCCTTCACATTATCGATGCGCACAACCCCGCCAACCTTCCTCAAGGCCGGGTTTGATCTCAGAGTTACTTGTACCTTTCCTGATGCCAGGACCTTTACACCTGTTGCTGCTACTGCACTTTCAGGAGACGCAAAAATTCCAACTCCGATAAGTGAGAGTGCACAGAGTGCTCCTCGACGAGTTACTTCGCGATTTGCTGGATTTTGCTCCATCTCAGGCTTCCCCTATTCGTACTCACGGTTGTCGGTATAAGAATTCTCTGGGTGCGAACTTACCCGATGATCAGGTGGAGCGCATTAGGAGTTTTATCGCTACATGCCATCGCTCGATTGAGCGTTGATGGGCCCAATCTCTGGCTAGATCTAGCGATCTATAACGTGATTGCGATTGCAATTCTTATTGGACTTTTCTTCTCCCCTAAAGGCAACGACCCGTTGGCTATCGCATTCCTAGCGTGCGCATTTGGTTCATGGAGTTTTGGCTCGATTCTTTCAAGCTATAGCCAATTCTTTACCCTTGATAGTTCTTTTGATTACCTCATCAATATCGCATACACGCTCTTCTACCCATTTGTACTACTAGCGATCCCGCGCATCCTTCATCGACGGAAGAAACTCTCCATTATTGAAATTCTTGATGCAGCGATCTTTGGCCTTGGATTAAGTTCAATCGCAACTGCGCTGATCTTCTCGCAAGTGATCTCATCGGAATCTAACCAAACCTTTTTCGAGATCTTCTACCCCATCTGCGACTTAGCAATTGTCATTACCCTTGCGATCGCATCAATAACCCAAGCACTGAATAAGAGATTTCTTCTCTTAACTCTTGGTTTTACTATCTATCTCATCTTTGATTACCTCTATCTCTGGCAGAGCATTCAAGAGCGATACACCTTTGGAACTATTTTTGATAGTGGTTGGTTATTGGGCTTTCTCTTCATCTCGTATTCGTTATGGCTAGATCCGGCAGATCGTTCAGATCCAGTGCCCATCCATCCTGCATTTATCGCGCTCTCTATATTTATCAGTCCATCTCTTCTTGCGATGATGGCGCTACAGCCAGGAATCTTCCCTTCGTACATCATCGCGCCAACGATTGCCACGCTCTTCTTAGCCTTTATCCGAATGACTGTAAGTCTGCGACAGGCAAGTGCTCTCGGTGATGAGAAAGCGCTAGCGCGTACAGATGAGTTAACCGGTCTACCAAATCGCAGGCGGCTCATTGCATCGCTGCCGCAATTCTCACAAGGTTCTGGCGCTCTGATGTTGTTAGATCTCAACGGCTTTAAGCAGGTGAATGATCAATGCGGACATGGAGCAGGCGATCAAGTGTTGATTCAGGTGGCCTCTCGATTTACCAAAGTACTTCCGCCTAGCGCGCTGCTTGCCCGTTTAGGGGGCGATGAGTTCGGAGTGCTGATCCCAGGAGATATCACTGCAATCGATGAGATTTCATATGCGCTCAAGGCGTGTGTGAGTTATCCATTTCTTATCGATGGACGATCAATCTCAATCGGTGTAAGTATTGGATATGTCAGCAATAGCGAAGGTGGAGATCTCTTAGCAAAGGCAGATGCTGCGATGTATCGCGCAAAGAGATCGCTTAACTCTTAGTCGGTTTCTCCGGCTTATCTGCCTTAATCTCCTGCAGGCGTGCCAGTGATTCAAGGCGTTCGATCGCATGATCAACGATTCGCTCGGGATATCCATGTGAGTAGCCATCGAGATAGAGCCAAGGCTCATGAATCTCTGCAGCGCTTAGATGGGCAAGTTCTGGGACGTACCTGCGGATGTAATCGCCATTTTCATCAAATCGTCTACCTTGTTCAATCGGATTAAAGACTCGGTAATACGGAGATGCATCTGTTCCGGTTCCAGCAGTCCACTGCCACCCATGGGCATTGGATGCGACATCGTAATCAACCAGATGTTCGGCAAAGAATCTCTCGCCTAGCTGCCATTCAAGATGAAGATCTTTCACAAGGAAGGATGCAACGACCATACGTGTGCGGTTATGCATCCAACCTTCTACTTGTAGTTGGCGCATTGCCGCATCGACAAAGGGGTACCCAGTCTTACCTTCACACCAAGCCTTAAATTGCTTACCTGGCTTGTCATAACGCATCGCCTTAAATTGTGGCGCGTAGTAATCAGTATCTGTATGAGGATTGTTAAAGAGGACATCGGCGTAGAACTCACGCCAAGCAATCTCTTTGCGGAAGGTATCGTGAGCTTTGCTATCGCCAAGACCTGCAAGCAAGGTACGCGGATGAATCTCACCAAATTTGAGATAGGTGCTCATCTTGGAAGTGCCATCAATACCTGCAATGTTGCGCGCCTCGTCATAGCTATCGAGGGCCTTCTTGGAGAACTCTTTAAAGCGTGCAAGTGCTGCCGCTTCTCCTGCTGCAATGACGGTAACGCCTTCTGGCATTGGAAAATCTGGAAAGGCGCGGTACTTATCTGGAGGAGTTGGCGCTTTGATCTCCTTTGGCGTCTTCGCCGGTGCTCGCCAACCATGTACACACCATGCGCGATAGAAGGGTGTGTAGACGCGGTAAGGGGTGTCATCGCTCGGCTTTCGCACACGGCCGGGTGCAACTGCATATGGGCTACCTGTACGAATCAACTTAATGCCAGCTGCTTCAACGCGTGCATCGCGAGCTGCGCCATAACGTTCGTACTCATCTGAGATATGTACTTCGGTAGCGCCATACATCTGCATCAATTCAGTGAGAACTTCTACCTGATCGCCTTCGATGATGTGGAGTTTTCCACCAAGTGATTGATCGAGTGCGCGCAGTGATTGCCCCATATATGCAAGTAACTTTGCACCTGCTTCATCAATCTGTGATCGATCGAGAATAAAGAGTGGCACAACCTCGTCGCTACCTTCGATAGCGGCGTTGAGAGCCGGATGATCGCCAATACGCAGATCGCGGCGGAACCAGATGATGCTGCGCTTTGGCGATGTCATGGCATGATTTAAGCACTATGAAGGAGATTAAGCAGTTCCAAGTCCGTGGAATCCCAGGCGATCTTCACCGCATCAGCATCGGTGCTCGCATCATTGATTACTGGGCTCCAAAAACACCTACAGATCGCCTTCTTATCGCCCATGATGGCCAGAATGTCTTTGATGGCAAGACCAGTACACATCGTCGCAGGACGTGGGAGATTGGCCAATCAGTCAATCGTGTAAGTCAGGAACTCGGATCAACGCCACCTGCAGTGATTGCTATCTGGAATGGAAATAGTAAAGAAGACCCATGGGCACGGCTCAAAGAACTTGCACCCGAAAAAGTCTTACGCAGTGGAGTAAAGATAATTGTCCGTGATCAGATTCCAGTCACCGTCGATGATCTCTATGGTGATAGATATCTTGATGAGATCTTCTCAACAATTGTTCCTGAAGTAGTCGAGCACCTTGATATCGAAATGACGCCAGAGAAGACAGCGATGATCGGTTCAAGTATGGGAGGTCTTTCAACTCTCTATGCGATGGATCTTCACCGAGATAAGTTTCATACAGCACTTGCTCTCTCAACACATTGGATCTTAGGTGGCAATCCTTTAGTTGATGCCCTTATTGGAAATCTTCCACAACCAGGTAGCCATAAGATCTATATGAGCCATGGCACCAAAGGTCTTGATGCCGAATACGGACCCTTCCAAAAGCGCGCAGATGAGTTAGCTCAGAGCAATGGTTACCGCACCGGCCATGATTTTCTCAGCAAGGTTCATGTGAGAACTGGCCACAATGAAAAATCGTGGGCCTCATATATCGATGAACCGATCTCGTTCTGGCTAGAAAGTCTTGCTATTTAACGAGCCAGATCCCTTGGGTCGCGTTCTTAGAAGAGATTGCAATCTTCTTACCCTTTGCACTTTCTCCAAAGAGAGTGCGCTCGACCTTAAGGCCAAGGGGCGACAGGTCAATTGTCTTCTTGACTCCTGTGCGCGAGATAAAGACCAATAGCTTCTGACGCTTTGATTCACGTAAGAAGAGAATCGAATCATCATCGACCTCAATCCAACGCAGCCCGCCATTTGCAAGGGCATCGCTCTCTTTACGGATACGCACCAATTGGCTGACATCGCCAAAGAAGGCGTTATCCCATTGTTTCTCCTTGCCCCATGGCATTGGGCGACGACCATCTTCGCCCCAGGCACCTTCGAGGCCGATCTCATCGCCGGCATAGATTGATGGAACACCTGGATAGGTAAGCAGAAGTGCCATTGCACTTAAGTGACGGTTGCTATCTCCGGCGACCACTGTGCGCATGCGAGCGGTGTCATGTGAATCAAGTAAGACCATACTTGCAACGAATGAGCGCCATGGAATTGATGCGGTGAAAGATTTCATACTCTCAACCATCTGCACACCTGTAATGCGTGGCATTGCAAAAGGTAGACCTTGGAACCCACCACCGATCGTTGAGTTCTGATTAATCCAATTCCATAGTGGACGCATGAAGCCCTGATAGTTCATCGCTCCATGCCAACCGAAACCATCGAGGTCAGATGCGTAGAAGTCACCATTTTCAGCAACTAACCAGGCGTTTGGGTTTGTCTCATCCATCGCCTTGCGAATTCCATGCATGACCTCATCATGGAGATCATCGCTATTAAGGCGCCCGGTCATGTTGCCGACATCGATGCGCCATCCAGCCATACCAAATTCAGGTGAGAGCCACTTACGAACGATCGAGCTCTTCCCCTCATACATCTCACGGCGTAGCGCTTGTGAGTTAAAGTTTAATTTCGGTAGAGATGCATGTCCCCACCATCCGACATATCCATGCTTGACTGATTTATCCCAGTAAAAATATCCGCGCTCTTTAGAGTTCTTATCCTTCTTCGCCTTAGCAAGCCATGGATGTCCAGCGCCGCAGTGATTAGAGGTGAGATCTCCCATAATCGTGATCTTCTCTTTGCGCGCAGCCTTGACCAGCGAGAAGAGCGCCTTGTTGCCACCTAATAATGGATCTGCCTCATCAAAACTCGATGCGTCGTAGCGATGGTTAGAGCGTGCTGGGAAGAATGGCGTGAAGTAGATGCCGTTGATTCCCAGTTTCTTCAGGTGATCTAGATGCTCTTCAACCCCTTGTAAATCACCGCCAAATAGCTCTGTTCCTGTTGTTTTATCGCGGCCACGAGGAGCCTCATCCCACTCACGTGGAGTTGCCCAATCTGGAATCTCTTTCTTGATAGAAGATTTTGCAAAGCGATCAGGAAAGATTTGATAGAAGACAGATGAGCGGATCCAACGTGGATATTCAGGCAGCGCCACAATTTTAAAGTCATCATTGCTATGAACATCGTGATCACTCATGCCACGGGCATTGAGCCATTCATACTTTGACTCTGAGATAAAGACAAAGCGATAGGAGATCTTCTGATTTACAACGCTGACCTGGACCTTCCACCAGCTCTCGATTGAGCTCTTCTTCTCTTGCTTGAGTTCATATGAGCGCGGTTCGCCATCTTCATAGATGCGGATAAATGCCTTAGCAAATGTGTAAGCCTTGGGCACTCGGATGCGCAGAGTGATCTTCTCACCTAATTTAGGTGCGCTATTGCTGACATAGATCTCACTTCCATCATGATGTGGAAGATCTACTAAAGAATTACTTGTTGACTGCTTCGATCTGCTTGAAGGCAACTCGCTCCCCCTTGATATTTACCGCAGTGGCTCTAATGGAGACCTTGCTTCCATATTTGTAATCTGTAGATGAGAGATAGACGCGGTATGGTGCATTGAAATCAGTTCCCGCACTTACCCACTTGGATGAGCCAGCACCCTTTACCGAAAACTCTACGCGATTAAGGCCTGTGCTCTTCATTGGAGCGTTAATCTCCAACATACCTGTGAGGAAATCCATACGTGCTTTCAGCGCGCCGGCTTCAATCTTGGCAACAGGCATTTGCTTCGTTGAAGCAAAGATTGCTGCACCAAATGGTGGCAGATTTAAAGTTGCAGATGCGCCCTTTGCGGTCAGCTTTGCGCTACCGAAGATGTTCTTCCACTGTGCAGTCGATGATGTTGTCACCGCGGCAGTTGATGGGCGCTTACTGTTATTGAAAGCCACTAGATATTCAATCTTCTCAACGGGGTCATACTTGGAGAGAACTAACGTGCTCCCCTTTGCTGATCGCAGCTGCATCTGCCCATTTGCTAGCGCCGGATACTGCGCTCGGATCTGCGCCAATTCGGTGAGATACGTGGTCAGAGGGTGGCTAGCGCCTTGAGTAAATGAGTTTCCGTCGCCTACCGGCTCTGATCCAACTCGTGGTTCGCTCTTCCATGCAGTGATCTTGGTTTCAAACATGCTCTGGCGCGCGCGTTGATCTGAACCATTTCCAGTACCTGTCATTCCGACTTCATCGCCGTAATAGACAGTTGGGATACCGCGCGAGAAGTACATCAATGCATGGGCCAACTTGGTGCGCTCCAAGAGATCTGTCTTAGCGCCAGTCTGTGTCTGCGGAATGATAAATCCAACGCGACCCATGTCGTGGTTACCCAGGAAGGTAACAAGGTTTGCAGCCGTTGATTGCGGGGTCGTGTACTGATCATCTACATCAAAGAGCGTTCCAAGTACTGCTGCATCTGAATAGCCGGATGCAAATTGTGTTGCGGTGCGCTGAAATGCAAAATCGAGAACAGTTTGGATCTTCTTCTCGCGGACAAATGTCACAAGATTCATGGGGTTGATATCCCAGACCTCGCCAAACACGGTGAAGTCATTGATTGCTACGCTCTTTGCAGCCTGATCAATTCCAGGGCTCCAATTTTTAAAGAAGTTATCATCAACGTGGCGAGCAGTATCGACTCTAAATCCCGTAAAGCCATACTTCTTAATCCACTGACCGTATACATCGATCCAGCCTTTATAAACTTCTTCTTTTTCAGTTGCCACATCATCGAGGCTGTAGAAATCACCCAGCTGGTCGCATCGACCTTCTCCCCAGCAACTATCGACGCTTCCTACGTTGTGATAGTTCTCTAACTTATTAAGCCAAGCTGGGTTCTTCGCACTCTTCTGATCTTCTGGGATAAATGCTGTTTTTCCTGCATATTGAATGACATCACCTGTGTGGTTGGTAACGACATCAAGGATGAGCTTGAGACCTAATTTTTTGGCACAAGCAGAGAGTGCAAGGAGATCATCATTGGTTCCAAGGTGCGGATCGACGTTAAGGAAATCTTTACCCCAATAGCCGTGATAACCAGCGCCATTAGAAGTTCCATCTACTTGAGTAACAAGAGGCGTCATCCAGACAGCTGTAAAGCCAAGTGCCTTGATACGGGCTAAACCATCATCGCCTGGCTGGCAGGATCCGGTGAGTCCCTTGAGGTCACCACCATGAAAGTGCGCCGTACTTGTGGGGTCATATCCTGCAGTTGGATCAGAGGTCTTGCCACCCGCTAAGTCATTGGAGGCATCTCCATTGCGATAGCGATCAGGAAAGACAAAGTAGATAAGGTCTTGTGAAAGACCAACGCGAGGATCGGCGATCTGCTGCGCCATCGCCGAAGTTGGAATGACCATTGCGCAGAGCGCAATGCCGGCAATCAACTTCTTAAACATTAGCCCTTAACTGATCCGGCAGTTAGCCCATTGACGATGTACTTCTGCAAACTTAAGAAGATAATCACAATCGGCACAGAGGCGATGATTGAACCTGCGGCAAATGGGCCCCAGTTCTCTGAGTACTGGCCACCGATAAATTGCTGCAGACCAACAGCGACTGTGCGCGATTCCATATCCACTAAGAAGAGACGAGCGAGGATAAATTCGTTAAATGTTCCGATGAAGCTCAAGAGCGATACGACTGCTAGAACGGGTGCAGCTAGTGGCATAAAGATCAGCCAGTAAGTCTGCACAGCAGATGCGCCATCGATCTTTGCTGCCTCGTCGAGTTCCTTAGGGATTGAATCCACGAATCCTTTAAGCAACCAAATATTTACACCCATCGCTCCGCCGAGATAGATCAAGAGCAGGCCTGCCTGAGTTCCAAGGCCGATACTTGGTGCAAAGGTATAGACGCGCTCCATGATGACGTAGACGGCAGAGATAGCAAGAATTGCCGGGAACATCTGCACAAGAAGTAGCATCTGGATACCCGTCTTGCGCCCCTTGAAGGCAAGGCGGCTAAAGGCAAATGCTGATGCTGAACCGATCGTTACCGAAAGGATTGCTGTTGCTCCAGCAACCACAAGAGAGTTCTTCATCCATGTCAGATATGGAATTGCCGGATCATTAAAGAGCATCTTGTAATTAGCAAATGAGATTTCGCGCGGAATAAAGGAGTCAAGGCGCAAGCTACCTGTTGAGTTAAAGGAAGAGATCACAACGAGGTAGAGAGGAAAGAGCGAGAAGAGACAGACTGAGATAACAAGCGCGTGGCGCCATGCATTAGTACGTAGCCAAGTTATCACTGGAAGCTCTCCAATACCTTTGATTTACGTAAGCCGTACAACGAGATACCGGCTACAAGTAAGAAGATCACAAGTGAGATAGCACTTGCTAGTCCGAGATCTTGAACGGAAGAACCAAATGCGATCTTGTAGGTAAAGCTGATCAAGATATCTGTAGCGCCGGCGAGCTCGCCATCGAGTTCGGCGCGCGGTCCACCACCTGTTAAGAGGTAGATCAAGTTAAAGTTATTGAAGTTAAAGGCAAAGGAAGCAATCAAAAGCGGTGAGAGAATCTGCAAGAGCAGTGGCAAGGTAATTCGTCTAAAGATCTGACGTGGATTTGCGCCATCAATCGCAGCTGCCTCAAGTAACTCAGATGGAATCGCTTGTAGCGCACCGCTTGAGACGAGATAGAAATATGGAAATCCAAGCCAGAGGTTAACTAAGATAATTGCAAACTTTGCAAAGAGCGCATTCTGGAACCAGGCGATATCCGTACCTAAGAGATTGTTGATCGCACCAAATTCGGTGTTAAACATTCCACCCCAGATAAGGATCGACATGATGCTTGGCATTGCATACGGCAAGATGAGAATTGAACGATAGACGCGACGGCCACGTATTGGCTTATTGAGCGCTAGGGCAAGTAATAAGCCGAGTGCGAAGGTGGTGAGCACTGAGAGGCTGGCGAAGGTAACGGTCCAGATAAAGACGCTAATGAGAGGCCCACGTAGGCGCTCTTCTGTAAATAGCTTGGTGTAATTCTCAAACCAGACGGGTGCACGCCAACCAGGTTCGAGATATTGATCTGGGTTATCAGCGATGGCGTAATTTCCCTTGCCATTATCTGTGTAGACCTCACCGGTAATGATGTTATTGAATTGATCTTTCTCTGCATCAAATGAGAGAACTTGGCGCGAGACGATGCCGACTTCAAACCCTTCAAGTGCGATGAAGTACTCGTCCTGGTAGGTAAAGCGCTTACCTGAATAGAGTTTGTCTGCATTTGCCATCTCTGAATCGCTCAGCACTGCAAAATCTGGGGCGCTCTCTGCAACACCATATTCATTGATAGTCAGATCTGCCGGATTGAGTGGGATGCGATCTCTTACAGTTGAGATGAAGAAGGCGTTATTGACTGAATCTGATACCAGGAGCGCTTCTTGCGCCTGGTAACGACCGATCTTGATATCAAAAGATGTTCCGTTGGCATCTGGCTCAAAAGCGCGGTTTTGAATCTGCAGAATTGCCTCATCTTTGGAGATGATGTTTCCAGTCTTGTAGTTATAGCCCGACATCGTGACTGTGAAGATGATCGGAGAGAGGACAAAAGCTACGAGCAACAAGATGCCCGGTAGGAAAAATTTAAGTGGAATCGAGACCTTGGTGAGGTAGGTCAGGGCCAGTAAGAAGACTGTGATTCCAAGAAATGCCGCGATGAAGTATTCGCCTTGTGCGACAGCGCTCTGTGTGAGCGTAATCAGTACTGATGCAATAAGTAGGAGAGCGACAAGCTTGAAGGCAAATGAAATCTTGCCTCTAAAGAATGACGTCATGGCTACATATTACCTTTCGGGTGTTGTAAGAACTAATGCGGGCGAATTTCTTCGCCCGCATTAGTTCTAAACGTTACTGAGTCTCTTTAGAGATCAGCTTTTCCTGCAGTTGTATTTGCACGCCAGATTGCAGCGAGCTTGTTACCTTCAACAACAGCATCTTTTCCATCTACAAGAACAGCTGTCCAATAAGCTGGAGCTGAATCCCAGTAGTTAGCGCCGCCTGCATTGTTATTTAGGAATGCGCCGATCTGTGGAAGGCTTGAAAGTGTTGCAGCAGCACCGAAGCCACGCTGTGCAGCAGAAACGGTTGCATCAAGTGCAGCACCCTTTTCAGCTGGTGGACGTCCTTCGACCTTCTGGTAGCGAACTTGACCATCAGTTGATCCAAAGAAGTTTGTAAGAAGTGACTTAGCGCCAGCTTCTACTCCGTGCTTTGCAGCAAATGTTGTAAGAAGTGCGCCTGAGACTGAACCGAACATCTTGCCTGGCTTGTTAGCAACAACGCCTGGTACTGGCATGAGGTTCATGGTGAAGCCCTTAGCTACATAGTCCTTCCACTCCCAGTTACCGATGATTGCGTAAGGGACCTTTCCATCAAGGAAGTTGTCCTTACATCCGGCATCTGAAGCTGGCAAGAAGCCATTGCTCTTCTTTCCATCAAGAAGGTGTGTACGCACATTCTTACCGAATGTTGTTCCGTTAAATGAACGGTTGTAAACGATCTTGTCGCGTGAGTCGAACTGGTATGCATCTGCACCGAGTGCTGAGAAGATCGAGTGAGCTCCCCATGACATTCCGCCGCCTGCAACGCAGAGACCAGCCTTAAGACCCTTTGATGCCTTGTTTGCCTTGTATAGGGCAACCATTTCACCGAATGTCTTTGGCGCTGTCTTTACGAGATCAGTGTTGTAGATCATTGCAACGTTATTTACATCGACAGGAACTCCGTAGAGCTTGCCCTTGTATGTAAGGTCAAAGAGCTGGCCAGCTGTAAAGCGAGCCTTCTGTGATGCTGTGAGAGTAATAGGTGCGAGCTTTCCGCTCTTAGCTCCGGTTGGAACCCAGTCATTTGCTCCCATAACGATATCTGGACCTGATGCATCAGTTGCCTTATCGAAGGCATCCTTAAGTGCATCGAAGTTTGAGAATGACTTTACTGTGATGGTGTAACCAGAAACCCAGTCACCCTTTTCCTTGAGAACTTTCTCTAGGTTTGGTCCGCGATCGCCATCTGCCCACACAACAATGGTGTTGTTTGCGTTAGCTGATGGAACGAAGAGACCAGAAACTGCGATTGCTGCAGCAGCGATAACGCCGACTGCACCGAGACGCTTCTTTGTCATCAATTTCCTCCATGGATTCATGTGTTTACGAGGGTGTAGAACACAAGTGATGTCGACCAAGGAGTAACCCCTAGGTCGAGGCCCCTATTCTTTAGCCTCGGCTGCGGGTAATCAAATTTTTCAGCAAGAAAGTTGCGCGCCTGTGATGCCTTTACCTAAACGTTATAAAGGTCAGCGTTTACAGGGCCATTTTCATGGCTGGGCTTATTTGTGAAGCTGTTCGACCGTTGCATCCCAGCCAGTTACATCTTCAGGCTTACGAGGAGCCTTTCCAACGTAGCGAGCTGATGGACGGATCAGGCGACCGGTGCGCTTCTGTTCAAGGATGTGTGCAGACCAACCGGCTGTACGCGCTGCTGTAAACATCGATGTAAAGAGCGGGGCTGGAACTTCTGCGAAGTCCAAAATAATTGCCGCCCAGAACTCAACGTTTGTTTCAAGAACGCGATCTGGTTGACGTTCGCGAAGTTCCTTAAGAGCTGCCTTTTCCAAAGCCTCTGCAACTTCGTAACGTGGTGCATTAAGTTCTTTAGCTGTGCGACGCAAAGTGCGAGCGCGTGGATCTTCTGCGCGATAGACGCGGTGACCAAAGCCCATCAAGCGCTCTTTGCGATCCAAGAGACCCTTTACATAAGCCTCTGCATTACCGGTCTTCTCAACTTCTTCAATCATGTGGAGTACACGTGATGGTGCGCCACCATGAAGTGGACCTGACATCGCACCGATTGCACCTGAAAGGGCAGCTGCAACATCTGCACCAGTTGATGCGATAACTCGTGCGGTAAATGTTGATGCATTCATTCCATGCTCTGCTGCGGATACAAAGTAAGCATCGATTGCGCGAACATGCATTGGATCAGGCTCTCCACGCCAGCGAATCATCATGCGCTC
>WLGP01000040.1 GCA_009703165.1 Actinomycetota bacterium
CCAAATCATCTTGGCCGCCAACCATATTGACGTAGATAAATGGCGCTTTCATCCGCGCCGCTTCTTTGCTGACAAGGGCAAGTCGTACATCATCTTTATTGCGTTCAAAAGGTGAGCCATTTGGAACAACGACAAGTCCTGGCGAGCGCGCAGCTAATTGATTAAGCACCCCATCTTCATGCCAGATGTCCTGACAGATAAGTACACCGACATCGACTCCATGGATGCGGACAACAAGAGTTGCATCGCCTGGAACGAAATTTCGGTATTCATCAAAGACGCCAAAGTTAGGAAGATGGGTCTTGATATAGCGAGCGCGAACTTCACCGCGATGAATTACTGCAGCAACATTTTGTGGTCCACCAGATGGGGCCTCATCGAGATAGCCCACGATGGCAACGAGATCGCCATTGCCTTGATCTTCAAGTACCTGGGCTAGCTCGACAATGGCAGCTTTGCTTGCTGCGCGAAAGGATGAGCGCAACGCCAAATCTTCGATGGGATATCCAGTAAGAACCATCTCTGGAAAGACAATCAGATGTGCACCTTCGGCAGCAGCAGCTGCGACAGCGCGGGCAATCTCTGCGCTATTGCCAGGCAGATCTCCGACAGTCGGATTGATCGCAGCCATGGCTATACGCAGGCGATGCTGGCCGGCTGGCGACTTCATAACCTAAGACTACTTGTACTACCCTTTTCCTCACACCCGGGGACTTGCGCCGTAAGCCTCGAGGTTAGGAGAAGTTCTTATGTCTACACCTCAGTTTTCCTTGTATGGCGGATCGCGCCATCGCAGAGTGACAATCGTCGATCTCAAAGCAGCTAAGGCTGCTGGAGAAAAGTGGGCGATGCTCACTTCCTATGAACAGATGACTGCTGCGATCTTTGATGAAGCCCAGATCCCAGTCCTCTTAGTCGGAGATTCTGCCGGCAGCAATTTCCTTGGTGAAGAGAACACCATCCCTGTCACAGTCGATGAGTTATTGCCATTGGTGCGCGCTGTCGTCCGTGGATCATCCAGGGCAATGGTCGTTGCAGACCTTCCATTTGGAAGTTATGAAATTTCTCCTGAGCAGGCCCTTGAGACATCGGTCCGCTTCTTTAAAGAGGCCGGTGCGATGGCCGTTAAATTAGAGGGCGCTCATATTGCAACCGTTGAAAAACTCACCTCATCTGGAATTCCAGTGATGGGCCATCTTGGCCTTACCCCGCAATCTCTCCATCAATTAGGTGGCTATCGCGTCCAAGGTCGCAGCGATGGCGATGCGATGTTAGATGCTGCCCTGGCTCTGGAAAAGGCCGGTGCCTTTGCTGTTGTTTTGGAACTTGTCCCCGCCGAATTAGCAGCGCGCATTACTGCAGCCCTTTCTATTCCTACAGTTGGAATCGGTGCTGGCGTTGACTGTGATGCCCAGGT
This sequence comes from Actinomycetota bacterium, assembly GCA_009703165.1. Lineage (GTDB taxonomy): Bacteria > Actinomycetota > Actinomycetes > Nanopelagicales > Nanopelagicaceae > Planktophila. The sequence goes on from WLGP01000040.1 coordinate 1,418, forward strand.
GCTGGTCTGGACTGACATGGTGGGACTGACAAAGAGCGCGCCAAAGTTGGCAAGGGCCTATCGCAATCTGCGTGGAGAGATTCTTGGCGCAGCCCAAGAGTTTGCCGATGATGTTCGTAGTGGCTCATTTCCCACCGAAGATCAGACCTTTCACTAAGGGTCACTAAAAGACATGAGGCCGCACTAGTATTTTCCATCCAACTGCCCGACTAGGATCCTGCAGATGAAGAATCTGGCGATCGACCTTACGCCGATCCGCAAGTATCGCGACTTTAGATACCTGTGGAGCTCTGGCTTGATCTCCAATCTCGGCTCGATGATTACCTATGTCGCCATCCCCTTCCAAGTTAAAGAATTAACCAACTCCTACCTTGCAGTGGGCATCAGCGGCCTGGTGGAATTAATTCCACTGATCGTCTTTGGCCTTTATGGCGGGGTGCTGGCAGATGCGATCGATCGCAAGAAGATGATCTGGTGGACAGAGGCGGCAGCTGCCGTCCTCTCATTGATCCTGCTACTCAATGCGCTATCGCCAGAACCAAAGCTCTACATCATCTATATCGTCGGCGCAGCCTTTGCCGCAGTCAATGGTCTGCATGGACCAAGTGCCGATGCGATCTTGCCGCGCGTTGTCTCCCACCAAGACATTCCTAGCGCTACTGCGCTGATGAGTTTGCGCAGACAGTTCGGAATTATCGTCGGACCAACTATCGGTGGAATTTTGATTGCATCCTCTGGCGTCTCTCTCGCATTTGCAGTTGATATCGGTACCTACATCATCTCTCTTGCCTTATTGATTCGCGTAGGAAAAGTTCCACCTACTCATGAGGCCGAAAAGCCATCTCTGGCAGCGTTATGGGAGGGTGTGGCCTATGCCCGAAGTCGCCAAGATTTAAAGGGCACCTACATCATCGATCTTGCTGCGATGTTTCTGGCGATGCCGATTGCACTCTTTCCATTTTGGGTTGATCAAGTAAAGGCGCCGTGGGCACTTGGTCTCTTCTATTCGGCCGGAACTATCGGTGCTTTAGTTGTCACTCTGACAAGTGGCTGGACAAGAACGTATCGTTTTCATGGTCGAGCATTTATGTGGGCCGCCGCCGGATGGGGAGCTGCCATTGCACTGGCTGGTGCCACCGATTACCTCTTCCTTGTCCTGCTCTTTCTGGCCGTTGCCGGGGGCGCCGACATGGTCAGCGTTTTATTTCGAGGTGCCATCTGGAATCAGACGATCCCGGATCATCTGCGGGGACGTCTTGCTGGAATCGAATTGCTCTCTTACACAATTGGTCCGCTGGTCGGCCAACTTCGCGCCGCATCGATGGCATCTGCTACTACCTTGACCATTTCGGTAACTTCTGGCGGTATTGCCTGCGTGATTTTCGTCGGAATTTTGGCGATTTTCTTCCCCAAATTACGGAAATATGATGCGCAGACCAACGAATATGCCGTTGCCGAGCGAAAAAGACGGGCTGAACGGGAAAATTCTCCCGAAAATACCAATCCGTAACTTATTTTTCGTAGAAATTTTCCAAAAATGGCGGAAATTTCCACTATCAAGGATGGGTTGAGGAATTAATTCGCCGAAATTTTTATCGATTTTTTCAAATATGCATATAAAAAAGAAAAAAATAATCTGCGACACGCACTCGGATATTTCTCACTATGTACTGGCGAAATTTCTCCATTTCCGTCACACTTATGCACGCAACAGGTTTGGGTGACGGATCCGAACCATTCCGATAGGAGAAGTACGTGGCCGCAGCAAAGAAAACTGCTCCAAAGCGCCGTAAGAAGGCAGCTGCACCAGCAGCTCCAAAGAAGCGCAAGAAGGCTGCCGTAAAGGCAGCAGCACCAAAGCGTCGCAAGAAGGCAGCAGCTAAGAAGGCAGCTCCAAAGCGTCGTAAGAAGGCAGCTGCTAAGAAGGCAGCAGCACCAAAGCGTCGCAAGAAGGCAGCAGCTAAGAAGGCAGCTCCAAAGCGTCGTAAGAAGGCAGCTGCAAAGAAGGCAGCTCCAAAGCGTCGTAAGAAGGCAGCAGCTAAGTCAGCTGCTCCAAAGAAGCGCAAGAAGGCAGCAGCTAAGTCAGCTGCTCCAAAGAAGCGCAAGAAGGCTGCATCAAAGAAGGCTGCACCAGTTGCAGCTCCAAAGAAGCGCCGTCGCAAGAAGGCAGCAGCTAAGTAATTCATTACTTATAAAAAACCCCCGGCCATTGGTCGGGGGTTTTTTATTGCTCAAAACTCATCTAGTTAATCAACTGTGCGTTAATCAGCTCTCAATCAACTCAGATCTTTACGAAGTCCCTCTTCAACGCGAGAGAAAATCTCAGCCAAAACTTTCTGATCGTCCTTACTTAAGAGATCAACGAAACGGCCGCGCACGCTATCAACGTGATCTGGGGCGGCGGCGACAATTGCCTTCCATCCCTTAGGGGTCATCACCGCAAAGAAGCCGCGCTTATCAATGGGGCATGCCTCGCGGCGAACCCAACCCTCTTTCTCCATCACCTTCATCCGGTGGGAAAGGCGCGAGCGCGAGAGCATCGCAACATCTGCCAATTCGCTCATCCGCATTCTGCGATCTGGGGCATCGCTGAGCTGGGCCAAAATCTCATAGTCAGGCATCGATAATTCATGGTCTGCTAAATCTGCATCGAGGGCTTCAAGCAATCGACGGCTAGCGACGATATACCTGCGCCAAGCAGCCATCTCCGTTGGGTTTAACCAACGAGGTGGGGTAGCGTTTTCTCGTGCCATAAGGCGATGATACGCCTACAGTTGAACTTTCAACTACTTAGAATTCAAGGAGCTAGCGATCTATGTCTGACCTTCGAAGCGGTATCGATACCTCATCGATCGACCCAACAGTGCGCCTAGAAGATGACCTCTTCCGCCACTTCAACGGTAAGTGGCTCAAGGAATCTGTCATCCCAGAAGATCGCTCCAGCGATGGCGCATTTATGGATCTGCGTAATGAAGCCGAAGCCCAGGTTCGCGCGATTATCGAGAGCGCATCCGGCAGCCCTGAGGCACAGAAGATCACAGATCTCTATGCATCCTTTATGAACGAGGCGCAGATTGAAAAACTCGGATCTGCTCCGATCGCAGCCGACCTAGCCAAGGTCGATGCCATCGATTCACTCGATGACTTCATCTCAACCATGTCATGGCTTGAAGCCCGCGGCGCAAGTGGCATTGCAGATACTGCAATCTTTCCGGACATGATGGATTCATCCTCCAATATTTTATATATCCACCAGGGTGGCCTCTCGCTTCCTGATGAGAGTTACTACAAGGAAGATCAATACGAAAACATTCGCGTGGCTTTTGTCGCCCACATGGAGAAGATGTTTAATCTCCTCGGAATATCAGAGGGTGCGACCAAGGCGCGAGAAGTATTTGAACTTGAGACCAAAGTCGCTGCCCTGCACTGGGATCAGGTCCGCAATCGCGATGCCAGTATTACCTACAACAAGATGACCGGGGCGCAATTACAAGAACTCTCCCCTGCGCTTAACTGGCCGCTCTGGATGAGCGCTGGTGAAGTCCCAGCAGTTGCCTTTGAAAATGTCGTCATTGGTCAGCCATCATTCTTTGAAGGAATCTCACCATTAATTGCAGCCTTTGATACAGACCCTGCAATGAAATCGGCTTGGAAGTCATGGCTTTCCTGGCATGTCATCTCAGGCTCTGCTGCCTATCTGACATCTGCCATTGTCGATGAGAACTTCGCCTTTTACGGAACAACGTTATCTGGCACCCCACAACTTCGCGAGCGCTGGAAGCGCGCCGTCTCATTGGTTGAGGGAAGTCTCGGTGAAGCTGTCGGCAAGATCTACGTCGAGCGACACTTCCCGCCTGCAGCTAAGGCGCGCATGGAAGTCCTTGTTGCCAACCTTATTGAGGCATACCGCCGCAGCATCAATGGACTTGATTGGATGAGCCAGGAGACAAAGACCAAGGCGATTGCCAAACTGGAGAAGTTCCGCCCCAAGATCGGCTACCCAGATAAGTGGCGCGATTACTCAGCACTTGAAATCACAGCAGATGACCTCTTTGGAAACCTTGCTCGCGTTACCAAATTCGAACGCGACTTTGCCCTGGCCAAGATCGGAAAGCCGGTCGATCGCGATGAGTGGCATATGACTCCTCAGACAGTTAACGCCTATTACAACCCACTTGGCAACGAGATCGTCTTTCCTGCTGCAATCTTGCAACCACCTTTCTTTGGCCTAGATGTAGATGATGCTGCAAATTACGGAGCAATTGGCGCTGTCATTGGCCACGAAATCGGCCACGGCTTTGATGATCAAGGTTCTAAATTCGATGGTGATGGCAACATGGTCGATTGGTGGGTCGATATCGATCGCGCCGAATTCGAAAAGCGGGCCAATGCTCTGATCGCCCAGTACAACGAACTCGTTCCAGAGGGCACACCAGATATCACAGTCAACGGCGCACTTACCGTTGGTGAAAATATCGGTGACCTTGGCGGGCTCACCATTGCACTCAAGGCATACGAGATTGCACTCGATGGAAAAGAGCCTGTCGTCATTGATGGACTCAATGGCTACCAGCGCCTCTTCCTGGCATGGGCACAGGCATGGCGCGGCAAGGTTCGCCCCGAAGAACTTCGCCGTCGTATTGCAACAGATCCGCACTCACCTGCAGAGTTTCGTTGCAACCAGATCGTGCGCAATATTCCTGCCTTCTATACAACCTTTGGCATCACCGAAAAAGATGCGCTCTGGTTAGATGAGGATCAACGCGTTGCCATCTGGTAACGGCTTTAGCTTTAACATCTCACATGCCCCTGAGAAATCTCTGGCACGTGCTGGAACAATCTCGACCCCACACGGTGATGTTGCAACACCTGCCTTTATCCCTGTAGGTACAAAGGCGACGGTGAAAGCCGTGCTGCCAGAGACGATGAAGGAACTTGGTGCACAGGCGCTTTTATCTAACGCCTATCACCTGTATCTACAGCCAGGCCCTGATGTCTTGGATGAGGCCGGCGGGCTAGCCCGCTTTATGAATTGGCCAGGGCCGACCTTTACAGATAGCGGCGGCTTCCAAGTTCTCTCATTGGGAGTTGGCTTTAAGAAGGTCTTGGCGATGGATGCCCAGACCTTTAGATCCGATGAGGTCGTTGCCGGAAATAAGGAACGTCTTGCCCATGTCGATGATGAAGGCGTGACCTTTAAATCTCATATCGATGGCAGCATGCACCGCTTTACCCCAGAGGTTTCGATGCAGGTCCAACATAAGATCGGCGCAGACATCATCTTCGCCTTCGATGAGTGCACGACGCTGCATAACACTCGCCGCTATCAAGAGAAGGCTCTCGAGCGCACACGCGCGTGGGGCGTGCGTTGCCTTGATGAGCACCAGAAATTGACCGTAGAACGCTCTGAGAAGCCATATCAGGCCCTTTATGGGGTCATTCAAGGCGCACAGTATGAAGATCTGCGTAAGAAGGCTGCAACGGATATGGCAGCGCTACGTTCAACTGATCCCGATAATCCAATCGCCTTCGATGGCTTTGGTTTAGGTGGAGCACTCGATAAGAAAACCTTGGGAACAATCCTGACCTGGATGAATGAGATCTTGCCGGCGGAAAAGCCCCGCCACCTGCTGGGAATCGGCGCCCCGGAAGATCTCTTCGTCGGTGTTGAAAATGGGATCGATACCTTCGACTGCGTCCTGGCATCTCGTATCGCCCGCACCTCTGCCGTCTACACAATGGAGGGTCGCTTTAATCTTTCAAATGCCGCCAACCGCCGCGCCTTTGAACCAATCGATGAGCAATGCGATTGCTACACCTGCACCCATTACACCAAGGCATATCTGCATCACGTATTCCGTGGCAAAGAGATCATCGCAGCAACTCTGGCAACGATCCATAACGAGCGATTTATCGTCCGCTTAGTCGATCAGATGCGAGCAGCCCTGATCGCAGGCGATTACTTTGATTTCAAGGACGAATTTATGGGTCGCTACAAGCACTTATCTGGTCAGGCTAGAGATTAGCTTCTAAGTAATTATTTAGCAGCAAGACGAGCTTCGCGGCGAATGCGCTGCTCTGCAGGATCTGGAACAGGAACTGCTGCAATAAGGCGACGTGTGTAATCGCTCTTTGGATGCTGCAAGATCTGATCGCGATCGCCTACCTCGACGAGTTCACCGTTCTGCATTACTGCAATGCGGTGAGCCAAGATATCTACGACAGCTAAGTCGTGTGA
>WLGP01000041.1 GCA_009703165.1 Actinomycetota bacterium
ATGAAACCGAATCCCTTTTCAGAGTTGAACCACTTAACTGTACCTGTTGCCATGTTTTTACTTTTCCTTCGATATGTGGGTGTGTGAGAAATCCTCAAACACGGTCTTCCTCTTGCGCCAGCGATACCGAGCAAAGCACTACTGCCATGAAACGGGTCCTGATTAAGCGTCCGACTGAGGCCAAGTCTAGCCCCTTTTACCTCTCTACAAATACCTGATCTTTACCTCATCTTTACCTTTTCCCACGCTCATGCCACCATATATCTACTAGCAAAACTGTGGATCGGGGAAGGTCGCGCAGTTAACGCTCAGCCATCAATTAGGGCGCGCCTTGCTAGGAGATTGTTATGGAGCAGATGAATTCATCTGGTCGCACTGTCACGCAGAAATTTCATGTGACAGGTTTTCTTACTATTCATAGCGCACCTGCTGCGCTGCGCCCGCACATCGAATGGGGGCTGCAATCCATTCTCGGAACATGGGTAACACTCGAGTGGAAGCCACAACCAAAGGCTGCCGGCACATATCGCACCACAGTTGAATTTAGAGATCGCGCTGGAACTGCAGCAAAAGTTGCAACAGCTCTTAAAGCCTGGCATTACCTCCGCTTTGAAGTGCGCGAAGAGAGTGAAGTCGGTGGCGAGTTCTTTAGATTCACACCAGATTTAGGAATTCATCGCAGCGTTATCGATGGCATGGGAACAATTCTGGTTTCAGAGCACTTAATCGCGCAGGCGCTAGGAAAAGGTTTCGATGAAGAGTCACTTCGTGAGGAGTTTGAGAGACTCTTGGGAAATTCATGGGAGCTAGCACTCGAACCTTTCCGCGGAGTTGAAATGGAAGAGGTAATGGCGCTACGCGCTATATAAAAAGTATTACAATCTCTCCATGAGCACATTTAATTCAGGCGAAAAGTCCCGTTCGATCACAGTCATTGCAGCATCTCTTATCATGGCACTTGCCGTTGGTGGAGGTCTTGTAAAAGTTGGTGCAGGTTTTGCATCCCGCACCGATAACGGAATTACTGTGACGGGATCGGCTAAGACAACAGCCACTGCCGATAACGCCGTCTGGACTCTTAACGTTGCACTCTCTCGCCCATTGGTTGCAGATGCAGTCAAAAAAGTTGGCTCAGATGTTGATGCAGTCACCGAATACCTGACAAAGGGCGGAATTCCAGCAAGCGCTCTCACGCTAGGTTCAGTCTCAACTTTTGGAAATGAAGAATGGCAGAACGGAAATAACACCGGTCGCATCCTTTCTTACCGTGCATCTCGCGACATCACAGTGCGCACCAAGGATGTGCAACTGGTCTACACACTTTCACAGGGAATCGGGTCACTCTTACAGAGTGGCGTCAACGTTAATAACTATGGACCTCAGTACTACATCTCAACGCTGCCAGATCTACGCCCACAGCTTCTAGAAGAGGCGATGAAAGATGCCAAGACTCGCGCAATTGCGATCACTAAGGCAGTCGGCGGAAGCGTCGGAGCAGTACAGAGCGTGAAGAGCGGTGTCTTCCAGGTAACAACACCTGATTCAACAATGGTCTCTGATGGTGGCGCTTATGACACATCAACGATTGAGAAGACTGTTACATCAACTGTCTCTGTGACATTTTTAGTCTCTAACTAGAGCTACGGGTTACAAGCCACACCTGCGCAGAATGTGCTTGAACATCTGCCTGCGATGAGGGAAGCGCCAAAGAAGGTTCATGCTCTGAGGTGATGTGTGCGGCATCGAAGATGCAGCGGAATGAATCTCCCCATGTGCTATCTGGGAAGGTAAATGCTGTCACTTGGGTAGATGAGTTGAGCAAGAGCAAGAGTCCACGATCTGAACCGGCATCGATAAAGACAGTCAGTGAACGCTTTTCTCCATCTGCCCAATGCGCATCTGTCATCTCGCGACCGCCCAAGCTAAACCAGGCGATATCTTTTCGCTGAGTTCCACGATCGAGTGCACCAGAGAAGAACTCTGATGCCACATCTGCCAAATAAGTATTTCGAATACTGGCAAGCATCTCTACCGCATCGCGTAGATCGCGCTGTGCTGCATCTAAATCCCAATCCATCGCCCAACCGCCACCAAAGGTCTCTGGTGAATCGGCAATACCTGGATACATATCGCGCGGCATTGAGTATGCGTTATTGGATCCTGCCTGGCTGCGACTTACCTCATCGCCCATCGTCAGCATTGGTACACCTGATGAAAGAAGAAGAGTTGCCATCATCGATTTCTTCAATCGCTGCCTGATAGCAAGAATTGCCGGATCATCAGTTGGGCCTTCGATGCCGCAATTCCACGAACGGTTCTCATTCGACCCATCGCGGTTCTCTTCTTGATTGGCGAGATTATTCTTGGCGCTAAAGCTCACTAGATCTGCCAAGGTAAAGCCATCGTGTGCGGTGATGAAGTTAATCGATGATGTGGGACCGCGGTAATAGAAGATGTCACTAGATCCACTGATGCGGGAGGCGATATCGGCAACACCTTCGCCGTATCCACGTGCAATATCTTCAAGCCAGAACTGGCGCACCGCATCGCGGTAAGCATCATTCCACTCACGGAATGGATGCGGAAAATCACCGAGTGAATAGCGCGAGATATCCCACGGTTCGGCAATCATCTTAAAGTTGCGCAGCACCGAATCAGATTCGATGGCAGACATGAGCGAAGAGTTAAAGGCCGAATGGCTTGTATAGAGCGCAGTTGCTAGATCAAAGCGGAAGCCATCGACGCCAATGACTTCAATCCACCAACGCAGTGAATCAATAACAAATCGCACATTCTGCGGGTTACTTGCGGCAAAGGTATTACCGCATCCTGTGACATCGATGTAGTTACCTTCATTGTCATGGCGGTAGTAAGCCTTGTTATCAATACCTTTAAAGGAGAGTGTGGGACCACCGACACCACCTTCTGCCGTGTGGTTGTAGACAACGTCAAGGATGACCTCAATGCCTGCCTGATGTAATTGATCAACTGCCCATTGCAATTCAGAAGTTGGATCATCAGTTGCTGCGTACTCTGAATGTGGAGCGCTAAAGGCGAGCGCGTTATATCCCCAATGGTTCTTCCGTCCGCGCGCCCAGATTGCAGGCTCTGTCGCATAGGTATGTAGAGGTAGAAGCTCTAGTGCAGTCACACCTAAAGATTTCAAATGTGCAATCGTGCTGGGATGGCCCAAACCTTTATAGGTCCCGCGCTCATCTTCAGGTATTGCTGCATTCTTTGCAGTAAGTCCCTGAACATGTGCTTCATAGATCACTGTCTTTGCCCATGATGTCAGTGGGCGATGAATATCGCGCGGGTGGTAATTGGTAACAACAGAGAGTGGAACAAATGGAGCGCTATCGCGATCATCGCGCGCCAGCAGATCACCATTTCCAATCTCATCGGTTGCAACATGTCCATAGATTTCAGGGACGTACTGCAACGTTCCATCTAACTTATGGGCATAGGGATCGATGACTAACTTTGCCGCATTAAAACGTGATCCATATTCTGGTTGCCATGGCCCATAGATGCGATAGCCATACCGTTGGCCAGGTCGCACACCGGCTAAGTAGCCATGCCAGATCGGACCGTTGCGGTGAGACAGGGCAAAGCGAGTCTCGACCAACTTCCCATTGACCTCATTAAAGAGGCAGAGCTCGATCGCATCGGCGGCATTGCTCCAGATGGCAAAGTTGGTCCCACCCTCTGTGACGGTGGCCCCCAAGGTGCGCGGATCTGCAGGAAGCATGTGGCGTATCTTGCCCTGTTTCATATTGTGAATACTGCTACTGATGAGTAACCTAACCGTCATGAAGATTGCAGTCTGTGTAAAGCAGGTCCCAGATTCATGGGCCGAGAAGAAGATGGTCGATTCACGCCTTGATCGTGAAGGCGTTGATGCTGTTCTCAATGATCTCGATGAGTACGCAGTAGAAGAAGCGTTACGTCTTGCAGAAGCTCATGGCGGAAATGAAGAAGGTGGCCCACATACAGTCACCGTCATCTCAATGGGACCAGAGCGTGCAACAGAGGCAGTTCGTAAGGCCCTTTCTATGGGTGCAAATGATGCAATTCTTATTACAGATGCCGCGCTGGCCGGTTCAGATGCGCTGACAACATCTGCCGTCCTTGCAAAGACAATTGCAGATGGTGGATTTGATCTGGTTATCTGCGGAACAGAGTCAACGGATGCACGTATGAGCGTTGTCCCTGCGATGATCTCAGCTCGTCTTGGTTGGGCGCAGATGACCTTTGCTAGCAAAGTAACTGTCGATCCTGCCGCTTCCAGCGTTTCAATTACACGTGTCACCGAAGCTGGTGTTGATGAGATTTCAGCAACGCTACCTGCAGTGATCAGCGTTGTCGAAAAGATTAATGAACCGCGCTACCCATCATTTAAGGGAATCATGGCTGCGAAGAAGAAGACTATTGAATCTCGCGATCTTGCAACTGTGGGTGTTAGCCCAACATCTGCATGGTCACAGGTTAAGGATGCAGCACCACGTCCACCGCGTAGCGCTGGCGTCATTGTTACCGATGGTGGCGAGGGCGGAAGCGCACTTGCAACATTCCTAGCAGAGAAGAAGTTGATATGAGCACAGTAATTATCCTCGCCGATTTCCAGGCAGATGCTGCTACAAAGACCACAGCAGAGCTGGCAACAGTGGGCGCTCGCATGGGCGATGTCTGCGCAGTTGTCTTAGCGCCAGTGGGTAAAGGTGCTGCCCTTGCTGCAACAGTCTCACACGGTCCTATCTCATCAATTGCAATCGTTGAATCAGATGCCTTTGCAACAAATGGTGTTGCCGCTTCCGCCGATGCGCTGGCACAGGTTGCTACCGCAAAAGGTGCAGCAGCAGTTCTTGTTGCCTCCCACGCCTTTGGCAAGGAAGTTGCAGCTCGCGTTGCGATCGCACTTGAATCAGGAATCATTACAGATGCAGTCGATGTATCAGCAGAGAAAGTTGCAACGCAACTTGTCTTCGGTGGATCAACAACTGTCCACTCAGAGGTTACTCACGGAATTCCTGTGATCACACTTCGTCCAAATTCTGTTGAGCCAGATCTCTCTGCCTCATCTGCAGCTACTGAAACAGTGGCCGTGACAATTTCAGATAGCGCAAAGAAGTCAGTGATCTCATCATCACAACCACCTGTAAAGGGTGGACGTCCAGAACTTACAGAGGCATCAATTGTTGTCTCAGGTGGTCGTGGAACAAATGGTGACTTTGCTGCAGTTGAATCATTTGCAGATACTTTGGGTGCCGCAGTTGGCGCTTCCCGTGCAGCAACAGATGCCGGTTGGTATCCACACTCACACCAGGTGGGACAGACTGGAAAGACAGTAAGCCCGCAGCTCTATGTTGCATGTGGAATTTCAGGAGCGATCCAGCACCGCGCAGGAATGCAGACCTCAAAGACAATCGTGGTGGTCAATAAAGATCCAGAAGCCCCGCTCTTTGAAATCTGCGACTTTGGCGTTGTAGGCGATCTCTTTGCAGTCTTGCCTCAGGCAACTACTGCAGTAGCTGCAGCAAAGGCATAACTTCTCACCTGGCCTAGACTTAGGCCATGAGCATCTACCTCGATCATGCGGCGACAACGCCGATGATTGAGCCTGCCATCGATGCGATGCAACGCTCCCTTCGCAAGATTGGTAACCCATCAAGTCTTCATACCGATGGTCGTTCAACCCGTAAAGATGTAGAAGAGGCGCGCGAAGTTATAGCCCGCGCACTTGGTTGCGCACCCAGTGAAGTGATCTTTACCGGATCAGGGACAGAGGCAAATAACGCCGCCATTAAGGGGCTCTTCTGGAACGCACCGGATAAGAATCTGATTGTTGTCAGCGCGATCGAACATCACGCCGTTCTAGATCCAGCGCATTGGTTGGTCGAACATGAAGGCGCTGAACTCATTGAAATTCCTGTCACATCTGCTGGCGTTGTCGATTGTGACTTCTTGGCAGATCTTGTTGCAGCACGTGGCAACGAGATCGCAGTTATCTCTGTGATGGCTGCCAATAACGAGACCGGTGTCATCCAACCGATTGATCGCGTTGTCGAAATTGCAGGAAACATTCCCGTGCATTGTGATGCAGTGCAGAGCTTTATGAAGGTTCCACTTGATTATGCAGGCCTTGGTCTATTTGCGATGACAATCAGTGCACATAAGATCGGTGGCCCACTTGGAATCGGTGCGCTGATCTTGCGCCGCGCCTTTGAGATGCCTGCCTTATTACATGGTGGGGGACAAGAGCGCGAAATTCGCAGCGGAACGCTGAACGCTCCATCGATCGTCGCCTTTGCAACAGCTGTGACAGAAAACATCTACAACGCGACAAGCGTTGCAGCCCTGCGCGAAAAGTTTGAAGCAGGGATTGCACAGGTTGCACCAGATGCGCAGATCAATGGGCAAAGCGCTGCCAGACTTCCAGGAATTTCCAACATCACTTTTCCTGGCACCCAGGCAGATTTCTTACTGCTGCTCATGGATGGCAAAGAGATTTCGTGTTCGACAGGGGCAGCATGTACTGCAGGTGTGCATCGCCCAAGCCATGTCTTGATGGCGATGGGCCATGATGAAATCGGTGCAACATCGTCTCTGCGTTTCTCACTCGGTGCTACAACAACTGCTGGCGATATTGAATACGCTCTGAGCGTGATTCCAGACGTTGTAGCGATGGCAAAGGCGGCAAACGCGCTATGAAACTCATCGCCGCAATGTCAGGAGGCGTCGACTCAGCAGTTGCTGCAGCGCGCGCTGTTGAAGATGGCCACGATGTGATTGGCGTACACCTTGCGCTCTCGAGCAACCCACAGAAGTACCGCTCAGGTGCACGTGGTTGCTGCACGATTGAAGATTCACATGATGCTCGTCGCGCCGCCGATGTCATAGGTATCCCGTTCTATATCTGGGATATGGCAGATGAATTTCACGCAGGAGTTGTCGAGAACTTTATGAGCGAATATGCAGCAGGGCGTACTCCAAACCCATGCCTGCGTTGCAATGAGAAGATTAAATTTGCCGCAGTTCTAGATCGCGCTAAGGCGATGGGCTTTGATGGAGTGATCACCGGCCACTATGCGCGTACTCGCGGTAGCGATAGCCAAAAGACTTTGCATCGCGCAGTTGATCCACTGAAAGATCAATCCTATGTTTTAGCAGTTCTCAATCGCGAACAGATCAGCGGTGCGCTCTTTCCATTGGGCGATACTGAAAAAGTTGATATCCGCCTTGAGGCAGAGCGGCGCGGCTTAGCAGTTGCACAAAAACCCGACAGCCATGATATTTGCTTTGTGCCATCTGGAGATAATGCAGGTTGGTTACGTGAGCGTTTAGGTAGTGAGAGCGGTCCAATCGTTGATCAAGATGGAAGGCAGATCGGCGAACATAAGGGTGCCTACACCTACACAATCGGCCAACGTAAAGGTTTAGGAATTACCGTTCCAACACCAGATGGATCTCCACGATTTGTCTTA
>WLGP01000042.1 GCA_009703165.1 Actinomycetota bacterium
CAGACTTTGATGTCTTCCACCCAGAACGTATGGCCTCACGCATCCTTGGAATGGGTGATGTGGCAACACTTGCAGAGCAGGCCAAGAAAGCACTGGATGGTGATTCATCTGCAAAGCTTGAAGAGAAATTTATCAAGGGTGAAGATTTCACATTGGAAGATTTCCTCGAACAACTTGAGGCGATGTCCAAGATGGGCTCCATGGGTAAGTTATTGAGCATGCTCCCAGGTGCTGGCGCCGGTGCGATGAAGAAGCAGATTGAAAACTTCGATGAGAGCGAGATTGTGCGCACTAAAGCGATCGTGCAATCTATGACGCCACAAGAGCGCGTTGAACCAAAGATTCTCAACGGTTCTCGTCGTGCACGAATTGCTGCTGGATCAGGGCGAAAAGTTCAAGAGGTCAATGCCCTCGTTGATAAATTCTCAGCGGCGCAGAAGATGATGAAGCAGATGCGAAAAGGTGGGGGGATGCCTCCTGGAATGGCCCTGCCACCGGGAATGCCTGCAATGCCAGCTGCTCCGCGCCAGTCAGCGGCCCCGGCGAAGAAGAAGTCACGTTCAGGTAACCCAGCCAGGCGGGCGGCCGAAGAGAGCTCCTGATTTTGGATCGCAGGGCTCCCATGGCAAGATTGGCCTCCTGTGACGGGGCCCTCTACCCCCGAAACATCCACATCCATCGTTGGATCTTTGCGCTGGGCACCCCGCTACAGCTACGAGGTTGAACACACTCTTTTAGGAGCACCACTGCTTTGGCTACAAAAATTCGTTTAATGCGCATGGGCAAGATCCGTACACCGTTCTATCGCATCGTTGTTACCGACTCACGTAAGGCACGTAACGGACTCTCAATCGAAGAGATTGGTCGTTACGTCCCAGGACAAGAGCCATCAATTATTGAAGTGAACTCAGCACGTGCGCTCTACTGGTTAGGCGTTGGTGCACAACCTTCTGAGGCTGTAGAGGCAATTCTTAAGGTCACAGGAGATTGGCAGAAGTTCAAGGGTCTTCCAGGAACAGAAGGAACACTTCGCGTTGCTGCCCCTAAGCCACATAAGAGCGTTGCATATGAAGCTGCAGTGAAGTCTGCAATGGATGAGCCAAAAGAAGGCGCAACAACTTTGAAGAAGAAGGCGCAAGAGAAGCTTGCAGCTAAGGCAAATCCAGTTGCTGAGTCCGAGCCAGAAGCCGTCGCTGAGGTTGTAGCGTCCGAGCCAGAGGCAGTTATTGAAACTCCAGCGGCTGATGTAGTTGCTGATGAGACACCAGCAGCAGAAGCGGCAGCTGAGTAATAATGATTGACGAAGCTCTCGAGCATCTCGTTAAGGGGATTGTAGATAATCCTGAAGATGTCATCGTTAAGGAGAAGACCCACCGCAGAGGTACAACTCTTGAGGTGCGCGTTAATCCTGAAGATATCGGTAAGGTCATTGGTCGTAACGGACGTACAGCAAAGGCGCTTCGCACAGTCGTAAGCGCAATTGCTGGACGTAGCGTGCGCGTTGACCTTATCGATACTGACGAGGCTCGTTAAGAAAGACCATGTCATGCGCCTAAATGTTGGGCGCATTGGTCGTGCCCACGGAATCTTGGGCGAGGCGACAATCGAAGTTCGCACCGATGATGCTGCATCCCGTTTTGCTCTCGGAGCATCGCTAGAGACAGATGACCACGGAAATCTCGTTGTCGATTCGGTCCGCGTACATAATGGAATTCTCTTGCTTTCATTTGTCGGCCATACAGACCGTAATGCCGTGGAGAAGTTACGAGATGTTCTCCTCTACGCCGATGTAGATATCGATGCACCCGGTGAAGATGAAGATGATTACCACGTCCTACAACTCATTGGATGTAAAGCCAATCTTGAAGATGGCACACTTCTTGGCGATGTAAAGGATGTGCTCAATCTTCCGGGACAAGATGTCCTAGTGATTCAAGCTAATTCTGGTGAAGTCCTTATTCCTTTTGTACGGGCGCTAGTTCCTGAGGTAGATATTCCTGGAAAGCGATTGACAGTGATTCCACCGATAATTGAAGGGAAGATGTTATGAGAATTGATGCCATCACCATCTTTCCAGATTACTTCGCTCCCTTGCAGCTCTCACTCTTAGGAAAAGCTCAAGACGGCGGACTTCTTTCGATCAACGTTCATGATTTACGATCCCAGACATCAGATACACACCACACTGTCGATGATGCACCTTATGGTGGTGGCGCGGGAATGGTGATGTTGGCAGATGTGTGGGGCAGAGCAATCGATAGCGTCATTGAAGATGGTGCAGATCTGATCATCTTGACCCCAGCCGGTCGACGCTTCAACCAAGAACTTGCGCAAGAACTATCTGGTGCACGCCAATTGATCTTTGCATGTGGCCGCTATGAAGGAATTGATGATCGAGTGCGCATTCATTACAGCCAAGATGAATATATAGCTCGCAATATCCGCGTGCGTGAAGTATCAATTGGTGATTATGTTCTTGGTGGAGGTGAGGTTGCATCGATGGTGATGATTGAGGCGATCACTCGACTTATTCCGGGCGTTCTTGGAAACCCACTTTCACTTGCTGAAGAGTCACATAACGAGGAGGGGTATCTTGAATACCCAAACTTCACGCGTCCTCAAGAGTGGAGAGGGTTGGAAGTTCCGCCAATCTTGCTTAGTGGCAATCACGGGGCTATCGCAGCATGGCGTACATCGCAGGCAAAAGAACGGAAAGAGTCAAACGGTAATTAGCCGATAGCGCGACCTCCTGCTGTTGCGGCAGGTATCACTTGGTGTTTCGCGGTAGATTACGCCGTATGTGCAGATTACTAGCCTATGCCTCAACGCAGCCCGCATCTCTTTCTACAGTTGTAGGACCCACACTTGCCGACTTCGTCGAACTCTCGAAGGAACATAAAGATGGATGGGGTCTAACAACCTGTGCCTCTATCGGCGGAGTGCAAGAGCGCGAACGTGATTTAGCACCAGCTGTCGAAAGCAAGGCTTTCTCCCAGCTTGCCAAAGAGAAAGAGAGCGATGGAGCGCTCTTTCATCTACGCCTTGCTTCAAAAGGTCTCACAGTTGATCTCTCGAATAACCATCCCTTTATCCACGGTGATATCTCCTTTATGCATAACGGCACAATCCGCCCAGCATCGAGTGTGGAGCACCTCATTGATGCAGATCTTTTGCCCCAGCTCACATCGACAACAGATAGCGAGCGTTACTTCTTTGCCATTCTCTCTAAGGCAAAGTCTCTTGGTCTGATTGAAGCAATCAGAGCTACCGTCAAGGAGATTGCCTCAACTGCGAATTATTCTGCGATTAATTCGATCACCTTGACCCCTGATTTTCTTATTGCCGTCTGCCAATTTAATGAAGCTGAGCAGAGCGAGTGGACCGTCCCATTCCATTATGAACTTCGATTCATCAAGGAAGATGGAGCGGTAAAGATCGCATCGACCGGTTGGGGCCATGATGATTGGACCCCATTGACCAATAGCAAGATGCTTGTGGTCAATCGCGCCGATCTATCCTTTAAAATCCTAGATATTTAATTTCACTCTGATGTCGCGCACATATACAGTCGAAACATATGGCTGCCAGATGAATGTGCACGACTCTGAGCGCATCGCAGGTCTACTAGATGAGGCCGGATTTATTCCGGCGGCCCCCGATACGCAGGCAGATATTGTCGTCTTTAACACCTGCGCAGTGCGTGAGAATGCAGATAACAAACTCTACGGAAATCTCTCATTCCTTGCGCCAATTAAAAAGGCGAACCCTGCAATGCAGATTGCAGTCGGCGGGTGCCTTGCACAGAAAGATCAAGCGATAATCTTAAAGAAAGCGCCATATGTTGATGTTGTCTTCGGTACTCACAATGTTGGTTCTCTTCCCGTATTACTCGAAAGAGCGCGCATTGAGGAGGAGTCTCAGATTGAGATCCTCGAATCGCTCGAGCACTTCCCATCCACACTTCCTGCGCGTCGTTTTTCAGCGTTCTCATCATGGGTATCGATCTCTGTCGGATGTAATAACACCTGCACATTCTGCATCGTCCCTGCGCTTCGCGGTATTGAGAAAGATCGCCCGATGGCAGATGTACTCAGCGAAGTTCGCGCACTCGTTGACCAGGGCGTTATTGAAATTACCTTGCTAGGACAGAACGTCAACGCCTACGGGGTTGGCCTTGGCGAGAGAGGTGCATTTGCCACACTCCTCGAGAAAGTCGCAGCAATTGATGGCCTTGAGCGCCTGCGTTTTATGTCTCCACACCCACGAGATTTCACAGATGATGTCATTGAGGTTATGGCAAAGACACCTGTTGTGATGCCTCACCTTCATATGCCGCTGCAATCAGGTTCAGATTCAATCTTGGCTGCAATGCGTAGGTCTTATCGCAGCGATCGCTACCTTGGAATTCTCGACCGTGTGCGTAGCCAGATTCCTCACGCAATGATCACCACCGACATTATCGTCGGATTTCCTGGTGAGACCGAGGAAGATTTCCAAGCAACTCTTGATATAGCAACACAGGCACGTTTTGCCGCTGCCTATACATATAAGTATTCAATTCGTCCTGGTACACCAGCAGGCATCATGCCTAACCAGGTTCCAGAGGCGATAGTCGGTGAGAGATATACACGCCTTCATGAGCATCAACAGAAGATTTCGCTCTCTGTAAATCAAGAATCAATCGGTACAACTCATCGAATTATGGTGACTGAAGTTGAAGGCAGACGTGATGCTGCACAATCTCGCCTGACCGGACGCTCTGAAGATTTCCGCTTGGTCCACTTTGATAATGCCAGCTCTGCGCGCCCTGGAGACTTCGTTGATGTTGAAATTACCGATGCCTCAGCCCACTATCTGATCGGTCGCGAACTTTCACATGTAGCAACTCGTGGGGGAGATGCGCATGCGCGCAGAACTGCTGAAGTCTCAGCAACACCCGGTGTGATGCTCGGAATTCCAGTTGTGAAGAGAGCTGACCTGTAGATGCGCACAATCATCATCTGTGGAGCCACCGCAACCGGAAAGAGTGATCTAGCGGTTGCACTTGCCCAAGAGATCGGCGGCGAGATAGTCAATGCCGACTCGATGCAGGTCTATGAAGGAATGGATATCGGTACTGCAAAACTTACGGTCGCAGAGCGTAAAGGGGTTACCCATCACCTCCTAGATGTTCTTTCGGTGCGCCAAGATTCCACAGTCGCTTGGTATCAAGAGATTGCACGAAAGACGATTGATGAGATTCATCAACGAGGTCAGAATGCAATCATTGTCGGCGGCACTGGCCTCTATATCAAGGCGATTGTCGATGATTTAAATTTTCCAGATACAGACCCTGTTGTGAGGTCTCGTCTTGAGTTAGAGGCGATCGAACAAGGGGCGGCTGTGCTCTTTGCTAGGTTAGAAAAATTAGATCCTGCAGCAGCTCTGGCAATTGATCGCGCAAATACTCGTCGCATTGTGCGTGCACTAGAAGTTATTGAGATTACGGGCCAACCATTTACTGCAAATCTCCCACGCGAGGCGAGCTCTCGATATCCAGATGCCTTTCATTTCGGTCTGAGCCAAGACCGGGAGAGTCTAGATATTCGCGTGAGCAATCGCGTGGATGCGATGTGGGATGCCGGATTGGTTGAAGAAGTTCAGGGACTTGTTCTCACCGGATTGCGAGAGGGGGTAACTGCACAGAAAGCTCTCGGATATGCCCAGGTTCTGCAGTTGATGGATGGAACCTTGACCTCTGATCAGGCGCGAGAAGAGACAAAGCGCGTAACGCGCCAATATATTCGCCGCCAAGACACCTGGTTCTCTCGTGATGGAAGGCTTCATTGGCTCGGCCATTACGAAAATCGTCTCGAAAAGATTCTGGCACGGTTAAACTCATAACTCTATGAATACTCCTGTGATGGCTACTTATGGCCACGGAACTGAGAATGACTTTCTCATTATCTTTGACGCGCTAGAAGAGATTTCATTGAGCGCCAACCAGGTTGCCGCACTGTGTAATCGCCAGACAGGAATCGGTGCAGATGGTGTCATCCGCATTACCCGCCCCGATGGCAAGTGGTTTATGGATTATCGCAACGCCGATGGTTCGATAGCCGAGATGTGCGGTAACGGAATTCGTGTGATGGCGCGCTATTTAGTTGCCCGTGGCCATCAAAATGAAGGTCTCTTTCCTATTCAGACTCGAGACGGTGCAAAGTACCTACGGGTTCCCGCCGATGGAGATATCTCCGTCAATATGGGTCAGGTCACCGATGAGGGAGATATCGTCACGGTAAGCGTTAACGGCAATGAGTATTCCGCGCGCCATATCAGCATTGGAAATCCACATGCAGTCGCATTTTTAGAAGATCTCGACACAGTTGGCTCTCTTGCGCTAGCTCCACAAGTAACGCCTGCATCTATCTATCCCGCCGGCGTTAATGTCGAGTTTGTCGAGATCGAGTCGAGCGACACATTGATTATGAGAGTGCACGAACGCGGTAGCGGTGAGACTCGTTCATGCGGCACAGGAACCTGCGCTGTCGCCATTGCTGCAACTATCCATACTCGAGGACATCTTCCTGCGCGATGGATTATCAAGCCACCAGGTGGAACTTTGATTGTAGATATTGATGGCCATTCCAATGCAACGCTGACAGGCCCTGCCGTTCTGCTTGAAGATCATGACATCACTAGTTACCTCACTCTATGACGCCTGAGACTCCCGACCAGAGAGAACTTCGCTTTGAAGAGTTAATGCGCGAAAGTGCACGAGCTGCCGCAGATTTTGATGCAGCGGAGGAAGAGATTGATCACGGGGCGGTGCAAGAGCTCTCTGAGCGCCAAGCACTTCGCCGCGTTAAAGGTTTTTCAACTCAGCTCCAAGATATTTCAGAGGCTGAATATCGTGAGCTGCAATTAGAGCGCGTAGTTCTCGTTGGTGTGTGGACTGAAGGTTCTATAGAAAGTGCTGAGAATTCTTTAGCCGAACTTAAGGCACTTGCCGAGACTGCCGGCTCTGAAGTCCTCGAAGGTCTTATTCAACGCCGCGACAAACCAGATCCTGCTACCTATATCGGATCAGGAAAGGTCATCGAACTCAAAGAAGTAGTCCGAACAACTGGAGCCGACACAGTTATCTGCGATGGAGAACTCTCTCCATCACAACTTCGCCAACTTGAAGATAAGTTAAAGGTCAAGGTCGTAGATCGCACAGCTCTTATCCTCGACATCTTTGCCCAACATGCAAAGAGTCGAGAAGGTAAGGCGCAAGTGGAACTTGCTCAGATTGCCTACCTTCTCCCACGTCTGCGCGGATGGGGAGATTCACTTTCTCGTCAGGTAGGCGGACGAGCTGCAGGGGGAGCGGGTATCGGTGGTCGCGGCCCGGGTGAGACGAAGATTGAGACAGACCGCCGCCGTATCCGCGACAAGATGGCTAAGTTACGTCGCGAAATTGCCGAGATGAAGGTATCTCGCGATACCAAACGG
>WLGP01000043.1 GCA_009703165.1 Actinomycetota bacterium
CTTGAACTCACTCGCACTCTAGGAATCGGTGCTCAATTTGGTGGCAAGTACTTCTGCCACGATGTCCGCGTAGTTCGCCTACCTCGTCATGGCGCATCACTTCCTATCGCAATCGCAGTCTCATGTTCTGCAGACCGTCAGGTCAAGGCAAAGATCACTCGCGATGGCATCTTTATCGAAGAGCTCGAGCGCGATCCAGCACATTTCTTACCTGAGACTACCGATGAGCACCTCGACGATAACGTCGTTGCTATTGATCTCAATCAGCCGATGGATGCCATCCGCGCAGAACTTTCCAAGCACCCAGTCAAGACTCGCGTCAGTCTGACCGGAACTATCGTCGTTGCTCGCGATCTGGCACATGCCAAGATCAAAGAGGCGATCGATAAGGGCGAGCCAATGCCGCAATACCTCAAGGATTACGCTGTCTATTACGCAGGCCCTGCCAAGACCCCTGAAGGTTTCGCCTCCGGTTCATTTGGACCGACAACTGCAGGGCGTATGGATTCATATGTCGATTACTTCCAGCAACGCGGCGGATCTTTTGTGATGTTGGCAAAGGGCAATCGCTCACAAGCTGTCACAGATGCCTGCAAGAACCATGGCGGTTTCTACCTTGGATCAATCGGCGGCCCAGCAGCTCGCCTTGCCCAAGATTGCATCAAGAAGGTTGAAGTTCTCGACTTTGAAGAGCTGGGGATGGAAGCAGTCTGGAAGATCGATGTCGTTGATTTCCCAGCATTTATTGTCGTAGATGACAAGGGCAATGATTTCTTCGCCCAGACCTCTAAGCCGCTGACAATCGGCAAGAAGCCTTCAGAGATTTAATTCCTATTTAGGTAGACGTTCTTAGTAGAACTTGCTGCGCTTGAACTTCGCCCAAGCTTTGCATGGGGTTTCATAGCGGATATCGATATAGCGAAGGCCCCAACGCATCTGCGTCACTGGGTTCTTGCGCCAATCGGTAGAGATAATCTCCATGCGATTTGCTGGAAGCGCCTGAGGAATTCCGTGGGCGCCAGTCCGGTAGTTATGGGCTAGATAATTCCAATTGCTCTCTTTAGTCCAGAGGCGGTTGAGGCAGGCAAATTGGTAGCTACCCCAGTTGTACTCGCTCTTCATAATCTGACGGGCGACATATTTGGCGCCACTTGGAGTTCTCGCCAATTCGACCTGGCGCGTTACCGATGCAACCAGGGCCATCTCGGATGCGAAGAGCGATTGAGCAAATTCAAGTTGTGAATACAGCGGGGCGCCTTCTGAGAGATCGACATCAGAGGCTCGAAGCGAGGTCGCTTCAGGAAGAGTCAGCTTGGTCGTCTGCGGGAAATCTAAACCGTAGGCAGTTGGCTGGGCGCTGGCCAAGATCAGAAGGGTCGCGACAAGAGTCCAGAGGCCGGCGACTTTACGTCGTGGCTTGGCAAGAAAAACCTGCATCGTCACACCCTCCAATCTCTCATCTCGGTTCCAGACAAACCCTCATCGCCCTGCAAAACTTTCGGGAAACAGGGCCTTTACTGAATGGGGAATGGCTCTAGGGTGGCAAGGGTGAGGGCCATGGGCAAATCAGAACACGCGTGCTTTGAAAATTCTCAGAAAATTGACTGGTTGTGGATAGGTAAAAGTGCTGGTCAGAATGGGGGAAGTCCGAATTGCCCCATTTGTGACTGTGATCTTTAAAGAGGCCTCTTTCAGGCGCCTTTAACCAAAGCTAGCCAGCCTTAAGCGATCGGCCCCTCGAGCATCTCGGTGACCAGGGCTGCAATCGGCGAGCGCTCTGATCGGGTCAGGGTCACGTGGGCAAAGAGTGGGTGTCCTTTGAGAGTTTCAACGACGGCGACGACTCCATCGTGGCGGCCAACGCGCAAGTTATCGCGCTGGGCGACATCGTGGGTCAAGACCACCCGAGAGCTCTGGCCGATTCGCGAGAGAACCGTCAGCAGAACTCCGCGTTCGAGGGATTGGGCCTCATCGACGATGACAAAGCTGTCATGCAATGAACGTCCGCGGATATGGGTTAGCGGCAAGACTTCAATCAATCCGCGCGCGATGACTTCATCGATGACAGCTTGGCTGACTAGAGCGCCTAAAGTATCGAAAACTGCCTGGGCCCATGGCGACATCTTCTCGCCTTCGCTGCCCGGAAGGTATCCCAGCTCTTGGCCGCCGACTGGATAGAGAGGGCGGAAGATCACAACCTTCTTATGAAGTCGCTTCTCCATCACCGCTTCAAGTCCGGCGCAGAGAGCAAGGGCTGACTTTCCAGTTCCTGCTCGGCCGCCCAGAGAGACGATGCCTATCTCTTCATCGAGCAAGAGGTCCAAGGCGATCCGCTGTTCGGCGCTTCGTCCATGAAGTCCAAAGGCGTTGCGATCTCCGCGGACCAATCGCAGCCGCTTATCGGCGGTGACTCGGGCGAGCGCACTTCCCTTTTCAGAGTGGAGAACGATGCCGGTATGTACCGGAAGAGAGTGCGCACATTCGTGGTCGGCGCGATCGCTGGCGTAGAGCTCATCAATGACGCTATGGCCGACATCGACCTCTTCGATTCCAGTCCATCCGCTATTGGAGACAAGTTCTGCCAGATACTCCTGGGCCTGCACTCCAACAGATGATGCCTTGACGCGAAGTGGGAGGTCCTTAGTTACTAGGACTACATCTTTCCCATCTGACATGAGGTTTTTGGAGATTGCCAAGATCCGTGAATCGTTGGTGCCATCGCGTAAAAATCCGTGGGGCAAGGTACTTAAATCTGTGTGGTTGAGCTCGACTGACAGGGTGCCGCCTTCAGGGGTAATTGTCAGCGGCTGATCGAGGCGGCCATGCTCTACCCGCAGATCATCGAGTGCGCGAAGGGCTGCGCGGGCAAAGTAGCCAAGTTCTGGGTGGTCTCGCTTAGTTTCAAGCTCTCCGATGACTGCGATCGGGATGATGACTTCGTGCTCTTCAAAGCGGAGCAGCGCTCCGGGATCAGCCAAGAGCACGCTGGTATCTAAAACGTATGTCTTACGCGGTGGGTGTGCCAACGGTGAGAACTCACATTTCTTTAATTGTTCTAGAAGGGATCACGCCTTTGTTATGTAACAGATTAGAACTGACATGCGCGAAGTCGATGCGACACGCCAGAAGCTATTGATTACAAATAGGTGAATTACTTACCCAGACTCACTTACCTAGTCGACGGTGGCGTTGCGAATATGAACGAAGTGCACGCAGGAAATCCACTCGACGAAAATCTGGCCAATAGGCTTCACAGAAATAGAACTCTGAGTGCGCGCTCTGCCATAACAAGAATCCCCCGAGGCGTTGCTCGCCAGAGGTGCGGATCAAAAGCTCGGGATCTGGCTGGCCTGCGGTGTAGAGATATTGTGAAATCGCTTCGGCATCGAGGTTTACTGCCGCTTGCGCCAAATCTTTTCCATCTGCCCCGGCCTGATACATATAACTCTTAACCGCATCAACAATCTCGCGACGGCCTCCGTAGCCGATGGCGACATTGACCTCCATCGTTCCTGGGTGCGTCTGTAGCGTCGACAACTTCTCTTGCAACCACGGCGGCAAGAGATCTAGCGCGCCCACTGCCTTAATGGTCCAGCGCCCACTACGCGCCAATTCATCGACGCTGTCGCCGATTACCGCCAACAAGGCGTCTAGTTCATCAGGGGTACGTTTGAAGTTATCGGTTGAGAGCATCCATAAGGTGACGACCTTTACCTGTGCTTCCTCACACCAACCGAGAAAATCAATGATCTTATCCGCACCCCTTCGATGGCCCTTGGGATCGGTCGAACTTGGATTGCTCATCGCCCATCTGCGATTGCCATCGAGGATGACACCGACATGGTGTGGGGTCTGCGAGAAATCTAAATCACGAACAATGCGCCACTCGTAAAAGGGGTAGAGCGCGCTCTTGATTAACTTACGAATTTTCTCGTACAACTTTGCGCTCCAAGATAAAGGATGCAACTGGAAGAGTTCCGGCCAAGATCATCCATAGCAATCCAGCCATGCTCTTTCGCATCTTTACACTCAGTTGCAGGGCTGCCAATACATAGAAGATGTAGAGAGCCCCGTGGATATGGGTAATCCAGACCATCTCAGGCCAGGTGCGATCTAAATGAAATACGTACTTAGCTGGCATGTAGAAGAACCAGAGGACGAGCGAGAGGACTCCGCAGATCAGGGCCATCACGCGAAATCGAAGAACCGCACTTTTCATGCGCTCAACTTATCGCGTTCTCTGCCCTTTCCATAGAAAGGCAGATAGAGAACAATCACAGCCATCAACCACCAGATCACAACATAAGAGATGTGCTGCCAGTAATAGCCACCCACCTTTGATTCAGGGGGTGCAAGTTCGATGCGATCGCGAAGGATTGGACCATCACTCACCTCTTCAGATGTTGCAAGGAGAAAACCGTCAAAGAGTTCTAGATCTGTCTGCGAGATGATGACGCTGCTATCAAGGCGTGAGATCACACCCGGGGCGGTAGCTACAACATCTTCAAATTGGCGCGGCTGAACGATGGCTTCCAGGTCAACACCGGTCGACATTGCAACGGTCGGCTCGACTAAACGATCCTTCCAATATCCGCGCAAGACCAAGATTGCACTCCTTTCATCAACCTGCATCAAGGCAACTTCCCAATCAGATCGACGTTCTGCTAAATCGGTCTGTTGTGGTGCGCGAAATGTGAGGATGTACTTTCCACGAAGTTGAACTTTCTTTCCAACGTTTCGTGAATCAAGGGATGCAGCAGGGGCTGCTAAATCAGATAGTTGATAGATCTTTGAATCTGGAACTATCTTCTTTGATTCCTCTAACTCATTGGCGCGATCGAGTTGCCAAAGGCCAAGCGAGAAGAAGGCTGCGGCAATTGCTAATACTGCAACTGCTTTGCCAATAAATTTAAAGATCACCGTTATCTTGCCGATTCTTCATCTTCGCATAACGCTTATAGAAACTGCGCAATAAAAATGCGACTGAGATGCAAAGAAACAGAACAGTAAGGGAACCAGCCCAGCCCATATCAACTTCGTTTTCCATGCGATAATTCTCCCATGTCGATGCCACAAGGTAACTCTCAACCCGATGAGACCTTCGACTACAACCAGCGATATGGCATCTCACCTCGTAAGCGCTGGCTAGCACCGGCGATCGTCGTTGCAATTCTGGGAGTGAGCTGGACCCTCTGGGCCGCTTTAAGCCACTCACAACCTGAACTTCGTTCGACCCTCTATTCATTTGCCGTTACCGGGGATCGAGAGATCACCATGAAATATGCAATCGATCGTCGCGACCCTGATGCGACTGTGATCTGCACACTTCTTTCGATCGATATTGATAAGAACATCGTGGGTCAGATCGATGATGTGATTGAAGGTGGCGAAGGCAAGGTCGAGCGAAACATCGCAATCCCAGCGCGAATTGCCCCTGTCAGCGCACGTATTGCAGGCTGCAGGATTTCCTAAGCGCTACATCCCCGCTAAAGTGTGCCGCTATGAGTACACCACAGACATGGCTGACCCAAGAGGCAGCCGATCGCCTTCAAGCAGAGCTTGAACATCTCGAAGGTCCAGGCCGTCGCGATGTGACAGCAAAGATTGAGGCTGCGCGCGCCGAAGGTGATCTCAAAGAAAATGGTGGATACCACGCAGCTCGCGATGAGCAAGGCAAAATGGAAGCGCGTATTCGCCAGCTCAAGCAGATTTTAGAAAATGCCCACATCGGAACACCACCTGCCAGCGCAGATGGCGTCGTCGGTGCCGGCATGGTTGTGACTGCAGTGATCGCAGGAGATGAGATGAAGTTTCTCTTGGGCTCACGCGAGATCACATCAGATGAATACGATGTTTACAGTGAGAAGTCACCACTTGGCAGCGCTGTCATGGGTGCAAAGATCGGCGACACCGTGGCGTACACAGCACCCAATGGCAAGGCTATCTCAGTCGAAATTAAAGACGCCCGCTTTATCTAGTTTCTAGTCTGGCTAGTTTGCAGCGCGAGCGTACTTTCGTGTGCTCAGTGGGATAAAGATCGCCATCACTACAACCATGTAGATCAGTGATGTCAGCAATGGATTCTCACTTGGGAATGATCCAGCGGTTGCACCGAACTCAGTCTCAAGACCGAAGAGCGAGCGACATCCTGCCACCATCGTTGAGACTGGATTCCACTCTGCAAAGTACTGCAGCGCACGAGGCATTCCAGTTGTTGGCGCAAAAGCATTTGATAAGAATGTCAGTGGGAATGTCACGATAAACGAAACGTTCTGGACAACTCGAGCATCCTTTGCTGACAATCCAACAAGAACACCGACCCATGACAGGGCATAACCAAAGAGCAGCAGGAATAAGAAGCCGAGCAACATATTGCCAAATCCACCTGTTGGGCGCCATCCGACGATGTAACCGGTAATTCCCATCACTGTAAGAACAACAATATTCAGAAGGGAATCACCGAGAGTACGTCCGATAATCAGCGCAGTACGTGAAATTGGAAGAGATCTAAAGCGATCAATCAGACCCTTCTTCATATCTTCTGCCAAGCCAGATGCAGTTCCTGCAAGGGTAAAGGCAACTGTCTGCACGAAGATTCCCGGCATCAAGAGCTGTACATATCCACCAGGTTGGCCAGTATCGATAGAACCACCGAATACGTATCTAAAGAGGAGAACGAACATCACCGGCTGAATGGTTGAGAAGATCAATACTTCTGGGACGCGCACCAAGAGCAAGATCTGGCGACGAGTAATAATGAAAATATCGTTGAGATTTCTCACTTGGCAACCTCTTCCTTCTTCTCTTCGGCAACATGGCCAGTCAGCGATAAAAAGACATCATCAAGGGACGGGCGCTTGAGCGCTACATCGAGTGGATGAATACCAGCTGCGTCAAGTTCACGAAGGGCTTCGATTAACGCTGTTGCACCTGTCGAAACTGGGGCTGAAATCTGGCGCATTCCCTCATCAAGGGCTGCAGCATTGCCACTGACGCGGGCAACAATCTCCATTGTCTTGGCAGTATTAGCATTATCTACAACGATCTCAAGACGCTCTCCGCCGACCTGCTTCTTCAAAGCATCTGATGTACCGCGAGCAATCACCTTGCCGTGGTCGATCACTGCAATCTCATCTGCAAGTTGATCGGCCTCTTCCAAATACTGTGTTGTAAGTAAAAGTGTTACGCCACCCTTTACGAGTTCTTGGATAACTCCCCACATCTCTTGGCGACCACGTGGATCAAGTCCAGTTGTTGGCTCATCTAAGAAGAGAACCTTCGGTTTAACAATTA
>WLGP01000044.1 GCA_009703165.1 Actinomycetota bacterium
ATGGGTGACTTGGCAGTTCGTTGGAACTGTAAGGCCGGTAAGTGTGGATCTTGTTCAATGGAGATCAACGGTAAGCCACGTCTTGCATGTATGACACGTATGAGCTCTTTTGAAGAGGGCGAAGAGATCACAGTGACGCCGCTTCGCGCATTCCCTGTCATTAAAGATCTCGTTACCGATGTCTCTTTCAACTACAAGAAAGCCCTTGAAATCCCTGCTTATGAGCACCCTGCAGACCTTGGTCCAGGAGAAGCGCGTATGGAGCAGATCGATGTTGAGCGAAGCCAAGAGTTCCGTAAATGTATCGAGTGCTTCCTCTGCCAAGATACATGTCACGTAATCCGCGACCACGAAGAGAATAAGAAGTCATTTGCTGGCCCACGATTCTTTATCCGCATCGCAGAGCTTGATATGCACCCATTGGATATGTTGAAGAATCGTAAGCGCACCGCTCAGGAAGAGCATGGCCTTGGAATGTGTAATATCACCAAGTGCTGTACTGAAGTCTGCCCAGAGCACATCCGCATTACAGATAACGCAATCATTCCTATGAAGGAACGCGTAGTCGATGTGAAATATGATCCAGCGCGCTGGTTAGGTTCCAAGATTCGCCGCCGCGAGGGGTAATACTCTCCTTATGGGAAAACAGATTCTTCGCTGGTTCGCACTTGCTTTAGCGCTCTGGTGTGCAACCTTGCTCGTTCCGGGAATCACGATTAATGGTGGGGCGCTGACCTATCTCTGGGTTGCTCTCCTCTTCGGAATTATCAATGGGATCATCGGTGGAATCGTTAAAGTCCTTACCTTTCCGATCACATTTGTAACTCTTGGGCTCTTCATCTTCGTGGTTAACGCAATGATGTTATCTCTGACGGCGCGCTGGAGTTCAGCCCTTGATGTGAAGGATTTCTGGAGCGCACTCTTTGCCTGCTTAATTATCAGTGCGATTACAACATCAGTGAATCTCTTGACCGGAAAGAGCAAACGCTGAAAGCCGTCTTCTATGTAGGTGCCGGCGGCGCTCTCGGTTCACTCTTTCGCTACGCCATCTCACTTGTTACACCTGATAGCGCTGCAGCAACACTTAATGCCAATCTGATTGGCGTTGCACTTGCTGGATATTTCCTTGTCTTGATGGAGCGACGAGGAATGACGGCACTTCGCTGGTTTTTGCTTCCAGGATTCTGCGGTGGAATGACAACATTTTCTGCAGTCACAATCGAAGTTGTTGGCGAGGATGCGATGGGCTTTGGCTATCTGCTTCTTACAGTCCTTGCATCGATCATCACGATTGCTGTTGTCATCCCATTTGCTAGAGCGACAATTAAGGTAAAAGGATGAGCGCACTCTACGTAGCACTCGGTGCATTTATTGGAGCACCAGCTCGATTTCTGATCGATCAATACTTCCGCAGATTTACCAGTAAACCAATTGGCACCTTTGCAGTAAATATCGTTGGCTCTTTCTTACTGGGTCTGACCTTTGCCAATAAGACACACTGGCACGACTTTGTAGCCGTCGGCTTTGCCGGAGCATTTACTACTTGGTCAACTTTTGTCCTTGATCTCTATCTCGGATACGAGCTAAAGAAGTACAAGGAAGTGCTTGTAAACCTTGCAGCATCCATCATCTTTGGATTGTTAGCAGCCTGGGCAGGAATCTCGCTCGTCTCTTAACGCATAAAGAGAGCGTTGAGGCGCTTAGTTGTGAAGAAGAGCCCCACAACAATCATCACCACAAAGTACATCGCATGTCCGGCAAGCGCCCATGAGATATTTCCAAGAGTTAAACCGCGCACTAGATCGATGGCGTGAGCCAGCGGGAAGAGGCGAATGATTGTCTGGAGCCACTCAGGAAATACTGAGAGCGGATAGAAAGAGCCAGAGAATAAGAACATCGGCAGCAAGACGATATTGACGATTTCTAATTGTTGGAATGACTTCATATATGAAGTCACAGCCATACCAAATGATGCAAAGCCAAAGGCGATGAGAACTGCAGCAGGAATAGCTAATACTCCCCACCAACTTGGAATCAAACCGAGTGGGGTAACGATCGCCATAAAGCCGACAGCGTAAGAGAACCCGCGAAGTAGCGCCCAGCCAATTTCACCAAGAGCAACATCCATCGGTCCAAGTGATGTTGCAAGCATGCCGTGATAGATCCGGTCATGCTTGAGTTTGAAGTAGACATTCATCGTTGAATCGTAGATCGCGCCATTCATCGCACTGGTTGCAAGGAGTGCTGGTGCAATAAATGCAACGTAACCAATAGGTTGACCGGCGACAGTGATATCTCCGACGAGATCTTTTAGACCATAACCAAATGAGAGCAAGAAGAGAACCGGCTCGATAAAGCCTGAGAAGACGATCATCCAGGTTGATGATTTAAAGGCGATATATGCCCGCTCCATGATCGCCCATGAACGGCCAGAGTAATACTTTTCGCCAGGCTTACCCATGCGCGCTTCTGCGATAGCAACTGCTGTTGAGAGAATCATTACTTACCCAACCTTCTCGTGAAGATTCGGCGAGATGCAATTACACCGATGATGAGTAATGAATTAAGGAAGATGAAGTGCACATAGAGCATCAACGATGAAATTTCGTGGCCGTATGTGAGCCAGCGACCGAGTTCGGTTGCGTGCCAGAGAGGTGAAATCCAACCGATCCACTGTAAGAAGATAGGCATATTGGTAAGCGGGTAGAAAGTTCCAGAGAAGAGGAAGAGCGGCATAATCACAAAGCGGTTGAGAACTGTGAAGAAGATATTCTCATTCTCTAGCAGTCCAGCTAGCGCCTGCATGAGCGCACCGAATGCAGCACCTGCCATGATCGCTGTAAAGATAGCCATCCACGCTCGTGGTGACTCGAGGACGCCAAAGGCCAACATGACAAACCAGTAGATCACTGCTGTAAAGGCGACTCGGATGAGGCTATTGAAGAAGACGCCCATTGCAATGTGGTTGCCGCTGATCGGAGTTGCGTTCATTGAGAAGAATGTCTTATCCCACTTAAAACCTTCGAGCGTTGGATATACGCTCTCATCAATTGCGCCTTGGATTGCAGCAGTTGCAAGCAAGGCTGGTGCTAAGAACGTTATATATGAAACGCCATCGACGCCCATTCCACCAGTGTTCTTATCAATATAAGCGCCAACACCTAAACCAATAGATACGAGATAGAGAACTGGGTTTGCGATAGCAAGAGAGATGATCAACCAGATCCACTTAAGCATTGCGCGCAGGCGAGCTTCAGTAACAAAGAGCGCACCGCGTGCTGCAACTTTTGTCGCATCGACAATCTTGAGCGAACCTTGACGTTGGTGGAGCTGGCTCATTAGTCGATCAACGTTCTTCCGGTCAGACGCAAGAAGACATCTTCAAGTGAGCTGCGGCGAACAAGTGAGGTCTTTGGGTGGAAATCCTTCTTATAGACGCGCTCGAGGAGCTCTTCACCATCTTCGGTATACATCAAGATGCGATCTGGAAGCTCTTCGATGCGATCGCAGAGCTGACGAAGATCTTCTGCCATCTGCGCATTGCGCTCTGAACCAAAGCGAACCTCAAGAACTTCCTTAGTTGAGTAATCCTTGATCAACTGTGCTGGGCTGCCTTCGGCCATGATCGAACCCTTATCCATCACAACGAGGCGATCACAGAGCTGTTCTGCCTCATCCATGAAATGGGTAGTAATAAGAAGAGTCACGCCATCTTCCTTAAGTCTAAATAGGCGATCCCACAAGATATGGCGGGCTTGAGGATCTAGGCCTGTTGTTGGCTCATCGAGCATCAAGATCTCAGGTTCGCTAACAAGTGCACGAGCAATGGTCAGGCGGCGCTTCATTCCACCGCTAAGTGATTCAACCTTCGCGTTGCGCTTCTCTTCGAGTTGAGCAAAGGTCAACAACTCTTCAATCTTGCCCTTAACAAATTTACGCGAGAGACCAAAGTAGCGTCCGTAGATGTAGAGATTTTCTGTGACAGTTAGATGTGTATCTAAATTATCTTGTTGGGGGACAACACCAAGGTGGGCGCGAATCTGCGGACCGAAGTTCTCAGGATCTTTATCCAAGATTGTTAGATCACCTGATGTGCGCTGAGAGGTTGCGCCAATCATGCGCATCGCAGTTGATTTACCGGCACCGTTTGGACCAAGTAGGCCAAAGGATTCGCCCTTAACTACATCGAAATCGATTCCATTGACTGCGGTGAAATCACCGAACTTCTTAGTCAGATTTCGTGCATGGATGAGAGATTGGGTCATTAACCAATCTTATCGCGCTTGTTGGAGGGTTCTGATCCACTCTTCAACGGCATCAGGGTGACGCGGAATACGCTCTGAGAGATTCACACATCCATCTGCGGTGACAACTACGTCATCTTCGATGCGGATACCAATTCCCCGATACTCAGGGGTGAAGAGCTCATCATCTGGCTGGATATAGAGCCCTGGCTCCACTGTAAGAATCATTCCTTCACGAAGCACAGCATCTGTGTAATTTTCTTTACGCGCCTTTGCACAATCATGAACATCAAGGCCAAGGTGATGGCTTACACCGTGCAGCGTCCAACGGCGATGTAGACCAACTTCAGGCTTCATTGATTCTTCTGCAGTGACAGTAAGTACACCCATATCGGCTAACCCTTTAGCCAATACTTCTTGGCAGGCCTTATTGATATCGGAGAAAACTGCGCCAGGTTTTACCGCGGCAAAGCCAGCAAGTTGTGCTTCATAGACCAACATATAGAGTGCACGTTGAGCCGGTGAAAACTTTCCAGAGATTGGAAGTGTGCGTGTGATATCTGCGGTGTAGAAAGAGTCCACTTCGATACCTGCATCTAGAAGGATGAGATCGCCGTGATTTACCGGCCCGTCATTGCGAGTCCAGTGCAGAACACATGCATGTGATCCACTTGCTGCGATGGTGTTATAGCCAACACCATGTCCTTCAAGGCGAGCACGACCATAGAAAGCGCCCTCAACAATGCGCTCACCACGTGGATGTTCTGCAGCTGCTGGGAGTGTCAAGATCACATCGTTAAAACCAAAACCTGTCGCATCGACCGCGCGTTGCATTTCGCGGATTTCGTACTCATCTTTTGTTAAACGTTGCTCAGAGATAAAGACAGCAAACTCTTCTTCGCGCGCATGTGTAGTAACAGTTGCATCAACCATACGATCACTGCCACGTAGAACAAGAGCTGGCGTACCGGTTAAGAAATCCTTGAGATCATTTACTTTGCGAGTAGTGATTTGATAGCGCGATTGAGCTTCGCTCAGGGTGTAACGACGGCCAACCCAGAGCTCGCCATAATGAGTATCGCGATAGAAAGCATCGGTATCGCGGGTCGAACGCGGATGTATATAGAGGTATGTCTCATGTCCACCTTCTGGCAGCGGCTCCATCACAAGAACAGCATCTTCATTGGCATCGCTACCTTGGACACCGCTGTAGTAAGCAAAGGCAGAATCCGGGCGATATACGTAATCCGTATCGTTGGCGCGCACCTTGGCATTGCCCGAAGGAATGACTAAACGGATACCAGCGAAGGCGGCTGAGAGAACCTGTCTGCGCATATATGCATATGTCACAACTTCAAGTGGCTGCAGCTCAGGTAGATCGGATGCGATCCAGCCGGTCTTCATGAATTCTGCATAGGCCTCAGAAGGTGCTTGATCGTGCACTCTCTTTGTAGTGGTTGTCTCTACTTCACCGCTCTCGTTATTCATACACAGAGTCTACCGAGATCGATATAAATCTGAAGTCCCTTCACGCAGCCACTTGGCCCTCATATACTTACCGAATGCGTAGCGCTGATTGGTTCTCGGGAAATACAAAGGATTCATATATTCACCGTGCGTGGATGCGTCGCGGAAATCCTGATTCAGCCTTCACGGGTAAGCGCCCACAGATCGCAATTCTCAATACCGCATCTGATCTCACCCCATGCAATATGCACCTCGATGAAGTTGCACAGAGTGTAAAGAATGGAATTTGGGAAGCCGGTGGCGTTCCACATAATCTGCCGATGCTCTCACTCGGTGAAACTAACCTACGTCCAACTGCGATGTTATGGCGCAACTTAGCTGCGATGGCAGCAGAAGAGATGATCCGCGGTAATCCAATTGATGGCGTTGTTCTCTTAGGTGGTTGCGATAAAACGATTCCATCTCTATTGATGGGCGCAACATCGGTAAACCTGCCAACAATTATTGTTCCCGGTGGACCGATGCTCAACGGAACATTTAAAGGCAAGCAACTAGGGTGCGGTACAGATGTTTGGCGCTTTAGCGCAGATGTGCGCTCTGGAAAGATGAGCGAAGAAGATTTCAACGCCTCAGAGCGTTCAATGATTCGCAGCAAAGGCCATTGCAACACAATGGGAACAGCCTCAACGATGGGATGCGTTGCAGAAGCACTCGGCATGACACTTCCTGGACTTGCTGGCACACCTGCTGCAGATAGTCGACTCTTGCAGGCAAGCCATGATTCAGGACGCCGCATCGTCGAGATGGTAAGCGAAGATTTAAAACCACAAGACATTCTTACCTTTGGTGCATTTAGCAATGCGATTGTGGCCCTCGGCGCAATCGGCGGCTCAACAAATGCTGTGGTGCATCTACTAGCAATTGCCCGACGTGCGGGCGTTGAGTTAACCCTCGATGATTTCGATCGGATCGGTTCACGTATCCCATTGTTGGTAAATCTCTTGCCGGCAGGTGAACATCTCATGGAAGATCTATTCCGAGCAGGTGGATTGCGCGCAGTATTGGCACAGGTTGAAAAACACCTTGATCCAAAGGCAATCAACGTCACCGGTAGGCCACTTGTGGAGAGCCTTAATAACGTTGAGATTTACGATTCCACAGTTATTGCAACATATGAGAAACCACTTCAACCCGAAGCAGGAATCGCAGTCTTGCGTGGAAATATCGCACCAGATGGCGCAGTCATTAAACCTGCAGCAGCAAGTGCAAAGTTACTTATCCATACAGGTCCAGCAGTTGTTTTTGAGAGCATTGAAGATTTCCATGCCCGTATCGATGATCCAGATTTAGATGTTGATGAAAATAGCGTCTTAGTTCTACGTGGATGCGGACCTAAGGGATATCCAGGAATGCCAGAAGTTTCAAATATGGCAATTCCAAAGAAGCTTCTTGAGCGCGGGATTGAAGATCTTGTCCGTATCTGCGATGGTCGCATGAGCGGAACTGCATTTGGAACCGTTGTTCTTCATGTTTCGCCGGAGGCTGCA
>WLGP01000045.1 GCA_009703165.1 Actinomycetota bacterium
AAAGTCAGAGGACTATTGACCTTAATCAACTGCTCGCGCTCGTTTCCTTCTTCATCAATAGTTGTAACAAATGCCGAGTAATCCAATGGAATGTTGGTGGCAGGATCATATGTTCCGACAAACTTATTGAGCCTTACTGAGAAGGTATTGAGTGAGGTTTCATCGGTGAGTTTGCCGAAGGTGACGGAGTCATAACTGGTGGCTAAGTTAATGAAGCGCTCACCTGTAGTGATGATGGCACTTCCTCTCATTCCAAAGAGAGAGCCGAAGCTGACGCCAACGAGAATGAGAATAAGTGAGAGGTGGAATAAGAGGTTACCGCTCTCGCGCAGATAACCCTTCTCCGCCGAGATTGATCCATCTTGAATACGAATACGGAAGCGCTTCTTACTTAGCCACTTTTCGGCCCGCTCAAGTTCATGGCCATCGCCGGTAAATGAACTGTGGGCCTCTAACTTCTCTAGATTTTTAGGTGTCAGCGGTGGAAGTGCACGCATCGCCATAAAGTGTTCAAAGGTACGGGGCAATACGCAGCCAATGAGAGAGATAAAGAGCAAGATATAGATAGCGCTAAACCAAGAGGATGCATAGACATCAAATCCACTTGCTCTATCAATCCAGCGAGCAAGCGATGGGTTTTCTACAAAGTACGTGCGAACTGCCATCGGATTCTGATTGCGTTGTGGCAATAAGGAGCCAGGGATTGCAGCAACTCCGAGCATCATCAAGAGAATCAGCGCGGTACGCATGCTAGTTAACTGGCGCCACGCAAAACGGGCTAGACCAATTGCACCGATCTCTGGAATCTCGACCTGATTATTTGTACTCATTAGATCACCGGCGCAAATTCGCTAATCACAGATCGCAGATCGATCATCAGAGAGTTCCATATGCCAGTTACTTGAAGTAGACCGATGACGATCAAGAGAATTCCACCAGCCATTGAGATGGCGCGACCGTTGCGGGTAAGGAATTTTCTTAACTTCTCAGATTTGTCGAAGAATAATCCGGTTGCAATAAATGGCAGACCCAAACCTATGCAATAACCCAGAGACAAGATCGCGCCTCGGAATGCACTCGACTCGCTAAAAGCCAATGTTTGAACTGTTGCAAGCGCTGGTCCAATACATGGTGTCCAGCCGATGCCAAAGAGAAAACCGAGAACCGGTGCACCAACAAGTCCACCGGTTGTAGAAATCTTCGGGCGAAGTGTGGGCATCATGGGAAATGAACCGGCGAAGATCAGACCGAGTGCGATTGTGAATACTCCCAGCACGCGCGTGATGATCTCTTCGTGGACAGCAATACGCGCGCCTAGTCCACCGAAGAGAACTCCGTAGGAGATAAACAGTGCAGAGAAGCCTGCGACAAAGAGAACCGAGCCGAGCAAGACTCGACCTCGCGCTTGTGAGTATCCGGCTGCATATGAAAGGTAGCCAGGAACTAAAGGCAGTACGCAGGGAGATGCAAAGGAGATAAGTCCTGCCAGAATCGAAAGAGGCAGAGCAAGAAGGATGAAGCCATCAAAGAGATTATTGACTACAAACTCAATCATGACTGCTGCACCCGCTCAATCAGAGCGCTCAATGAGCCGATAGTGACAACGCCAGATACGCGCGCTGCCACATATCCATCACTATCAATAACAATTGTTGATGGAATTGCATTGGCAGGTAGTGAATCCTTGAAACCAATCAGAAGTGCATCATCTATCAGCGTTGGGTAGGTGATATTTCGGGTGCGGACAAAGGCTTCTGCATTGACTAAATTATCTCGAGTGAGGATGCCGATAAATTGGACTTCAGGATATTTCTTCGAGAGTGCAACTAGGGCTGGAGCCTCTGCGCGACATGGTGAACACCATGAAGCCCACACGTTTACGACAGCAACTTTTCCTGGTTCGCGTGTGTAGTTAACGCCAGTCAGAGTCATTCCACTTAAGGCTGGGGCCTTAACGCGTGAATCTTTCTTAATGAATGTCTGAACACCGCTGCCAACAACAAAGCTCTCTTCAGCAGTTGAATTACCTCCCCCTGAACACCCAGCAAGCAGGAGTAATGAAAGTGAGAGAGCGATCGCCGACTTAATTTGTCCCATTATTTTTTCTTTGGTGCATCTGGCAAAAGATGGCCTGCTGGCTCAGAGTATGAAGTTCCAATGATTTCACCGTTATCATCAAAGTGAATACTGGTTACAGAGGCAAGGGTGCATTCGCGTTTTCTTGGATCGTGAAGCAGGCGGCGACCTTCGATGGCGCTGCGCAGAATCCAGATTGGAAGTTGGTGCGATACAACAATTGCATCTTTATCTCCGGCAGCTTTACGTGCATCAAATATTGCAGCGAGCATGCGATTGATCTGCTCTACATATGGCTCTCCCCATGAAGGTTGCCATGGATTCCATAGATGTTTCCATGCAGATGGATGGCGCAGAACTCCATCACCGATTCCAAATGGTTTACCTTCGAAAACATTGGCCGCTTCGATAAGTCGTTCATCGGTTGTAATTGCAAGTGAATGCGCTGCTGCAATTGGTGCGGCTGTCTCTTGTGCGCGTTGTAGCGGTGAGACATGGAGCGCGCCGAGATTGATCCCCTTAGACCACTGTCCGAGAACGCTCGCCATCTCTTGGCCACGATCTGAAAGTCTCCAGCCAGGTTGGCGACCGTAGAGAATCTTCTCTGGATTATGGACTTCACCATGGCGGACCACGTGGACGCTATTGCTCATAGGCCAACTATAAAGGCGAATTCAATTGCTTTCGCTATGGTTAGGCCATGGCACTCGAGCAGAAGAGGGCCGCGTTCTTTGATGTAGATAACACACTCATACGTGGCTCATCTCTCTACTTCCTTGGTCGCGGGATGTACCAGCGTGGCTATTTCACAAAGGCCGATATCTCTCGCTTCGTTCTGGCAAATCTGAGATTTAGATTAACGGGAACTGAAAAGCAAGAGGAGATCATTAAATTTCAAAATGCTGCCACAAGCTTTATCGGTGGACATAATGTCCAAGATATTCAGAATCTTGCACAAGAAATTTATGATGAATATGTATCTCCTGCGCTCTGGCAGGGAACGATTGAAATTGCAGAAGCGCATCTACGCGATGGCGTAGAAGTGTGGCTCGTCACAGCTGCCCCTGAAGATATGGCAACGTTGATTGCAAAACGTCTTGGCTTTACAGGTGCTATTGGAAGTAAGGCTGGAATTTCAGATGGTGTCTACACCGGACAGATGAATGGACCGCTACTTCACGGTCGCGAGAAAGCAATTGCACTGACCAAGATTGCAGCAGAGCGCGGCTTTGATCTCACTCATTGTTTTGCTTATTCAGATAGCAGCAACGATCTTCCACTTCTTGAGGCAGTCGGTCACCCATCTGTAATTAACCCCGATGCAAAGTTGCGAATCTGGGCAACGCGCGAAAAGTGGCCGATTCACGATTTTCGTAGAGCGCGCAAGATCAACCGCTTCCTCGGCCCTGCCATCTCTCGCCTTGCATCCCTTGCAGCGCTCATTACACCTCGCCGCCGCTCACGGTAGAAAGTGATTTAACGCCAGAGCCTTTCTTGCATTAATGTAGGCAGGTTATGGAAATTCGATCATTTGCCGACTACCTACGTGGGTTAGATGATGCTGGACTTTTACAACTCTTTTCACACCGCCCAGATTTAATCGCGCCAGTTCCGCCAGATATGGCAAGCCTTGCTGTTCGCGCATCCTCTGCGCCATCACTTGCACGAGCCATCGATGCTCTCAACGCTTGGCAATTTCAAGTTCTCGAAGCGTGCGCAGTTGCAGCAGAACCATTTACTGAAAAGGCAGTTGCCGCACTTACCGATAAGCCGGCTCTCTTTGTGATTCCAGGGCTGATCGAACGCGGACTTATCTATCCGGCCGATGATGGCTTGCGCATGCCAACAACTTTGCGAGAGATCTTAGGAAATGAAGTTGCACAACTTGGCCCACCGTCGATGGCAAAACTTAATCTCAAGAAACTCAGTGATGCACCTGCTGCAGCCCTGAAAATTCTGGAAGCGATGGCATGGGGTCCACCTCGTGGAACTGTCGGCGATATCAAAAAGCCTGGAGCCGGAGTGCAATGGTGCCTGGAAGAAGGTTTCCTTATTCCATATAGCCAGACCATTGTTGTCATGCCACGAGAGGTTGCGATCGCACTTCGCGGTGGAAAGATTCATAAAGAGCAGAAGATCAACGCACCTGAAATCTCATACTCATTTGCTGCTAAAGATAAGGTCAACGTCAATCGCGCTGCGATCGCAAATATCACCACCTTCCTGCGCTGGGTTGAAGAGGTCCTTAACTTCTGGGCACAAGAGCCACCTACCGCACTTCGCTCTGGTGGACTTGGAGTGCGCGACCTTAAAGCGCTCTCCTTGCACTTAGGTGTTGAAGAGAGTTGCGCCGCCTTCGTTGCAGAGCTCTGTTACGTCAGTGCGCTCTTAACGATCGATCCAGATGATCGAATCCTGCCCACAACGCAATTTGATATCTGGCTTACACAACGACCATCAGCAAAGTGGTCAACGCTTGTTTCAGCGTGGCTAATTACTTCGCGAGTGAGCGGATTAGTTGGTGGAGAGAATTCAAAGAATATTGCTCCCCTTGGACCAGAGCTCGATCGCGTCAATGCAGCATCGATTCGTTCGCTCACGCTCTCGCTACTTAAAGAGAATCAAGCAGGTGCTGTCACAGCAGATTCACTGA
The DNA here is from genome assembly GCA_009703165.1 of Actinomycetota bacterium. Classification (GTDB taxonomy): domain Bacteria; phylum Actinomycetota; class Actinomycetes; order Nanopelagicales; family Nanopelagicaceae; genus Planktophila. The sequence continues at coordinate 4,730 of WLGP01000045.1, forward strand.
TTGCGGCCGCTCAATGGCATCGCCCTTCTAAGCGCACCGGTGGTATTCCAGCGGCCTATATCTCGTACACGCTACGAGAAGCCGAATGGCTGGGAATCACAGGACAGGCGGTGATCTCTGATTACGGCCTATCTCTTATTGCAGGTGAAGATCTCGCAGGCATTGATAAGGATCTTCCCGAAGAAGTCGATCACATACTTATTCAGAGCGATAACACTGCAATTGCTCCAGGACCCCTTGCGCAAAATATCGCCCAAGAGATGGCACTTCTTGCAGATGTTGAATCTCGCGGTGGAGCGACAGTCTTTAGATTTACCGATGCAACTATCCGCAGGGCCCTCGATCATGGCAAGACGGGTGAAGAGCTGACGAAATTTCTCAAGGCGACCTCGAAGACTCCGATGCCACAGCCACTTGAATATCTCATCGCAGATGTTGCAAAGAAACATGGCAAGTTACGTATCGGCTCAACCACCTCATTTATCCGTTGTGAAGATCAATCAGTGATTGCATCAATCATGGGTGATAAGAAGTTAGATGGCATGGGCTTTAGAAAGATTGCCCCAGAGGTAATCATCTCTGACCTTGAAGTAGATGATGCAGTCAATATCTTGAGAAATGCTGGCTACCTTCCTGCTGTAGAAGACGGTAAAGGAATTCTTCTGACCGGCCCTCGCATCATGCGCGCCCAGACAAAGGCGCGACCACCGCGAATTGTTGGTGAGATCGATATTCCAGATGAGATCGCACTCTCTGGTGCGCTACGCACACTACGTACTGGTGAGAAGTCGAGCCACCGTCAGAGCACGCTGCGCAATATCACTGCATCTGCTTTAGGTGAACTTCCGCGCACCACAGCAAATGAAACACTCGAACTTTTAAGTCATCACCTGACACACTCCCCTGAGAAATCTCTTTCGATCGGTTATGCCGATAACAATGGATTGATTTCTCATCGCATCATCGATCCGCTCAAACTCTCTGCTGGCACCCTTCTTGCCCGCGATCACGCAACGGGTGAGATCACCACCTTTAGAATCGCTCGAATTACGGGGGTAGCATCGCTATGACAAGCCAGAATCCCAGTGAATACGGCAGACTTACACCCATGTTGGCAGCCCTGGAAGCACTCGTTCGTTGTGAATCTCCTACCGAAGATATTGATGCCTGCCGCAACGTTGTTCGCTTAGCCAGTGATATTGCAACACGTGTTCTCGGAAGACCTGCTGAGATCAAGGAAGTTGAAGGTCGTCCAGTTTTCTGGTGGGGCGCGCAGAACCCTGAAATTATTCTTCTTGCTCATCTCGATACCGTCTGGCCACACGGTTCATATCAACCATTGTGGGAAGTAAATGGCGATGTAGTTCGCGGACCCGGCGTCTTTGATATGAAGGCTGGCTTCTTGCAAGCGCTCTATGCACTTAAAGGTATTGAAGGTTCTGTCGCTCTTGTTGCAACAACTGATGAAGAGACTGGCAGCCACGCATCTCGCGATCTGATTAAAGAGATTTCCGCAAAAGCTAAGGCTGTTCTCGTTCTTGAGGCATCTCTTGATGGCAAGGTAAAGACAGGTCGTAAGGGAACAGCGATGTACCAGGTACATGTACATGGATTGGCATCTCATGCCGGACTTGAACCTGAAAAAGGTATCAATGCCACAACAGAGATCGCCCAGATCATTCTTGATCTTGCAGCGCTAGAGAATGCAGAGCACGGCACAACTGTTGTTCCAACTGTTCTCCATTCAGGAAAGACGACAAATACCGTCCCTGACCATGCTGTACTTGATATTGATATTCGATCATTTTCTATCGCAGAGCTCGAACGCGTTCACAACGCAATTACTCACCTAAAGCCAAAGCACTCAGGTGCTCGCATTGAGGTAACTGGCGGAATTAATCGACCACCTCTTGAGCCATCTGCTACTGCAGCTCTCTATGAGCGCGCAGAGAAAGTTGCGGCATCACTTGGAATGGCGCCTCTTGGTAGCGCCCACGTTGGCGGAGCAAGCGATGGAAACTTTGCGGCAGCAGCCGGTGCTCAAGTACTCGATGGTCTAGGCGCAGTTGGACATGGCGCACATGCACCACACGAGTGGGTGAGTGCAGCATCTCTTGAGCCACGTACAGCGCTCTTACATGCGCTGATCAAGGATCTCCTTAAATGAGCAATGGGCCGCTCATTGTTCAAAGCGATAAGACACTTCTCTTAGATATTGATCATCCAGATTCGATTGAGTGTCGCAGAGCGATTGCTCCCTTTGCCGAACTCGAGCGATCACCAGAACATATCCATACATATCGCTTAACGAACCTTGGTCTATGGAATGCCCGTGCTGCAGGCCATGATGCTGAGCAGGTCATCGATACTCTCATCAAGTATTCGCGATACGCAGTCCCCCATTCAATCTTGGTCGATGTTGCAGAGACAATGTCTCGCTATGGCCGCCTTCGCCTTGAAGCAGATCCAATTCACGGTCTGATTCTTGTCACCACAGATTCAGCAGTTCTTGAAGAAGTT
>WLGP01000046.1 GCA_009703165.1 Actinomycetota bacterium
ACCTGGACGTATGGAGGCAGTTGATTGCGGCCAAGATTTTGCAGCTTTGGTCGACTACGCACACACACCTGATGCGGTAAGCAGCGTTCTTGCTACCGCTACTGAATTTACCTCCGGAAAAGTAATCGCACTCCTTGGTTGTGGCGGAGATCGAGATCCTTCAAAGCGGCCTCTTATGGGTAGCGCTCTGGCGCAGGGGAGCGCGGTAGCGATCTTTACCAGTGATAACCCACGCTCTGAAGACCCTCAGAAAATTCTCGATGCGATGACTGGCCACCTTGTCGTTGATAAACCATCTCAAATAATTGTTGATCGCAGAGCTGCCATTGAATATGCAGTCTCACTTTGTCAGGCCGGAGACACACTCTTGCTACTGGGCAAAGGCCATGAGAATGGTCAAGAGATTGCTGGCCAGAAGATCGACTTCGACGATCGCACAGTTCTTGCAGAAGTAATCGAGGCGCGCAGATGATTACCCTGAAGGCATCACAGATTGCTCAGATCATCAACGGCGCTCTCGTTGGAGACGATATCGACATTAGCGCTCCAAGTGCTATCAATTCGGCGGCGGTAAGCAAAGGTGGAATCTTCTTTGCACTTGTAGGAGAAAAATCAGACGGACATGATTTTGTCGCAGATGCTTTCTCTCACGGAGCGCTTTTGGCGGTTACCTCAAAGACGGTTGCGCAGAGACATATTCAAGTTTCAGATGTTTCTCAAGCGTTGGCCACACTTGCAAAGTTTGTCCGCGAAGAACTTAAGGATCTCAAGGTCATTGGCATTACTGGTTCGCAAGGAAAGACCACAACAAAAGATCTGCTCAAGCACCTCTTATCTGGACAAGGCAACACCGTTGCCCCCGCGGGAAATTACAATAACGAATTAGGTGTCCCGCTTACCCTTCTTCAATGCGATCGTTCAACGAAATACGCAATCATTGAAATGGGAGCCCGCCATTCCGGCGATATCGCCCACCTTGCCTCAATTGCGCGGCCTGATCTCGCAGTAGTCCTACGCGTTGGAATGGCACACATTGGAGAATTTGGTTCGATTGAAACTATCGCAAAGACTAAATCTGAACTCGTCTCATCCTTATCTCCTTCAGGAATTGCGATATTGGGTCAATACGATCTGTTCACTCCTGCGATGGCCAGTTTGCACGCGGGAAAGACCATCACCTTCGGTTCCGGCCATGACAGCGATGTGCGCGCTACAGAAATAGAGATGCGCGAAGGTCGCCCGCACTTTGATTTAGTTACTCCTGAGGGGCGTGCAGCTGTCGGCCTACAACTCATTGGCGAGCATCAGATCTCTAACGCACTTGCCTGCGCAGCTGTTGCAACTGCTCTAGAGATTCCACTCGACTCAATTGCTAGCGCGCTCTCGACCGCCATTATTGAAAGTAAGTGGCGTATGGAGATTCATGAATTCTCTGACGTTCTTCTCATCAATGATTCGTATAACGCAAGCCCCGATGCCATGGAGGCAGCCCTGCGCACCTTGACCCTCTTCGCACAGGAACGTGGAGGAAGATCGTGGGCCTTCGTAGGAAAAATGGCTGAACTCGGCGAGTCTTCAGCCCATGCCCACAGTCAGGTTGGCACCCTTGCCCTTACGTTAGGAATTGATCATCTGGTCTGCGTGGATGCACCTGAATATGCACCCGCTCAAGACGCAAAGGGTGAGACAGCTCTTCACTTCTGCGATCAAGGCGGAGCGGAAGAGGTTGCTTCTCAGATCGAAGCTGGCGATGTGATCCTCGTAAAGGCATCACGGTCAGAGAGATTTGAAATTCTTGCAGAGAAGATCGAACAGGTAGTACGAGAACATCTTGGCCAGAGCGAAACAGAGGGGGATCGTCAATGAGAACAATCCTCATCGCAGGAGGCTTTGCACTTTTACTTTCACTCTTTGGTACACCGCTACTGATCCGCGCACTTGCCAAGCGTGGCTATGGACAGATTATTCGTGACGATGGCCCTTCATCTCACCACACCAAACGCGGTACTCCAACTATGGGTGGCATCATCATTATCTTTGCCGCAGTTGTTGCATACCTGGTCGCTCACCTCATCAGTGGAAATGCGATTACCGCCTCTGCAGCCCTAGTTATTGGTTTGGTTATCGGACTCGGACTCGTTGGCTTCATCGATGATTGGTTGAAAGTCTCTCGCCAAAAATCTCTTGGCCTTACCTCTAAACAGAAACTTGCTGGACAGATTCTCATTGCATCGGTCTTTGCATACCTAGGTACAAAGTTCCCTGATAAAGATGGCCTCACACCCATCTCCTCACAGCTCTCAACAGTTCGCGACACCTCGATCACATTGGGTGCTGTGCTTGTGGTTGTCTGGGTTGCCCTCATGGTCACGGCAACAAGCAATGGTGTAAATCTGACAGATGGCCTTGATGGTCTGGCATCTGGTGCATCAGTTCTTACCTTTATCTCCTTTATCTTGATCGGCGTCTGGGAGTTCGGACAAAGCTGTGCGGTCTCTCCAGGAATTAATTGTTACGAGGTTCGAGATCCACTCGATATCGCAGTTCTTGCAGCCGCTTTCGCCGGTGCATGCACTGGCTTCCTCTGGTGGAACGCATCACCTGCAAAGATTTTTATGGGCGATACAGGCTCTCTTGCACTCGGTGGCGCACTTGCAGGAATCGCAACCACCTTGCGCATTGAGTTACTTCTTATTCCTCTTGGTGGACTCTTTGTCATCATCACCATGTCGGTAATCATTCAGACTCTCTACTTCAAAATCTCTGGCGGCAAACGAGTCTTTCGTATGGCACCGCTACAACATCACTTCGAGCTTATGGGTTGGGGCGAAGTCACCATTGTGATTCGCTTTTGGATTATTGCGGGTCTATGCGTTGCTGCAGGCCTTGGACTCTTCTATGCCGATTGGGTTGTTGGCTAGTTTCCAGCGCCAGATATTCGCATGAGCGTCTCTAATGATTTTGCCCAGAAGAAGGTTCTGATTCTTGGAGCCGGTGTTACAGGACTTGCCTGCGCCAAATCTTTAACTCAACGAGAATCCATGATCACGCTAGTCGATGATGCCCCGCCGCAGAGCGATGAATTTAAAGTGCTGTCACCATCATCTGTTGATGTGAAAGATTTTGACTATGTACTTGTCTCACCTGGATGGCGTGAAAGCCATCCACTCATTCAAAGCGCTCGGCAAGCCAATGTTGAATTGATCAATGAAATTGATCTGGCCTGGGCGATCAAGGAAGAGAGATTTCCCGGACAGAAGTGGTTGGGACTTACTGGTACCAACGGAAAGACCACAACTGTCGAAATGGCGGCTGCGGCAATCCGCTCCGGTGGTCTTACGGCGGTAGCGTGTGGCAACGTTGGAAAGACAGTTATTGAATGCGTTGATGGAAGTGATAACTACGATGTGCTTGTACTCGAACTTTCAAGTTTCCAGCTACATTGGCTCAAGCGAGCTGAGTTTATTGCAGTAGCTATTCTCAATATTGCCGATGATCACACCGATTGGCATGGAGATTTCGATAGTTATGCCAGAGCCAAGATCTCTATTCTTGATCGGGCGATGACCGCAATCCTCAATGGCGGTGACGGTGAAGTTCTCACCCGCACTACACATTGGAACGGTCGCAAGGTCTTCTACTCATTAGATACGCCAGGCCCTGGTGAAATTGGCGTCGTGGAAGAGCTCTTAGTTGATCGCGCATTCGTCGCAGATCCACAAGAAGCTTCGATGATTGCTGAAGTTATTGAGATCAAGCCGACAGTTCCACATAACGTTTCGAATGCTCTTGCAGCCGCTGGCTTGGCACGCACCGTTGGAATATCTCATGAGGCAATCCGTGCAGGACTTGCATCCTTTGAACTCGGCCGCCATCGCATTGAAGTGATTGCAGAACGTGATGGAGTTACCTGGATCGATGATTCGAAGGCGACCAATCCACATGCTGCCGCCGCATCAATTCTCTCTGCACTTTCAGTTATCTGGATTGCCGGTGGCTTGGCAAAGGGCGCCGATGTTGGCGCACTAGTTGCCCGAGCACATCCACGAATTAAAATGGCAATTCTCATTGGGACGGATCGAGAATTGATACGCCAAGGATTTCTCGATCATGCACCACAGATTCCGGTAGTCATGATTGATCCTCCTCACAATTACACACGTGGGGGAAGCTCTAACTCGTTGATGGAAGCTATTGTGGCAACGGCAGCAAGTGCTGCAACAAGCGGAGATACAGTTCTTTTAGCGCCGGCTTGTGCATCAATGGATCAATTTATTTCATATGCCGATCGTGGTGATCGCTTTGCCGATGCAGTGCGAAAGGCTCTCTCATGAGTAAATCTGTGAAATCGCAGAGGCTATCTAATCCAGCTGCTCCATTTTATGGGCTGGTCATTTCAGCAAGCGTTCTCTCTGTCATCGGCCTCATTATGGTCTTTTCTGCATCATCGATTCACTCACTCGATACCAAAGGCTCTTCTATAGCGATCGTCTTTCGCCAATTAATCTTCCTTGCCATCTCAATTCCTATGGCCTTCTTCTTGGCACGACTACCCATGGAACGTTGGAAATCACTGGCCAAATTTGGTCTAGCAATTTCAATCATTCTTCTATTAATTGTGCGCATTCCGGGTATCGGTAAATCTGTCAATGGAAATAGAAACTGGATCTCACTCAAGTTTGTCGATGTTCAGCCAAGTGAGTTAGCGAAGTTCTTGCTTATCCTGTGGGCTTCTCATCTCTTGGCAACTCGCATTAATGCCGGGCTCATGCGCGTAAATGTCTTGGCTCTTATTGCACCCGGTTTTCTTATTGCTAGCGCTTTAGTGATGTGGGGTAGGGATTTAGGAACAGCATCGGTGATCATGGCAATTCTCGGCGGCTTACTCTTTGTCTCTGGAATTCCTCTTCGATTGGTCGGAACGCTAACGGCGGCTGCAGCCATTGCCATTGGTTTCTTTATCGCCACCGCTTCTTATCGCGCAGCCAGATGGAGCGTCTTTCTCAACCCATTTGATCCAGCGCAATATAAGAACGAGGGATGGCAACCAGCTCATAGCCTCCTAGGGTTGGCTAGCGGTGGAATATTTGGCGTTGGCCTTGGTGGCAGTCGCCAGAAGTGGGGCAATCTTCCTGAAGCTCACACAGACTTTATCTTCGCTGTTATCGGCGAAGAGCTCGGACTACTTGGAACACTCTTCATCCTTGGCCTCCTTGGAACCTTGATCTATTGCGCGCTGCGTATTGCGATGAAGACATCTGATCCATTTACACGATTTGCTTCTGCCGGAATTGGAGTCTGGATTGCAATTCAGACGGTCCTCAACATTGGATCTGCAGTCAGCTTGCTACCCGTTGTCGGCGTGACATTGCCACTAGTCTCCTATGGTGGTTCAGCGCTGATTGCAACGTATATGGGAATCGGATTCTTAGCCGCTAGCGCACTCAGTGATCCTGAAATTAAGGCCGAGGTAAAGCGCGCTCTGGCAGAGAGGCTGCATCGTTAAGTGAGAGCTCGCACAATTGTTTTTGCTGGTGGAGGTACTGCTGGACATATTCAGCCAGCCCTTGCCGTTGCAGCGTTGTGGCAGCAGAACAACCCCACAGATCGCATTATCTTTATTGGAACGCAGAGCGGCCTCGAGACAACTCTGGTTCCACAAGCAGGTTTTGAGTTGAAGTTGATCACTCGAGTGCGAGTTCCACGTTCACTCTCCCCAGCACTTCTTAAAGTTCCGACTCTGTTACATCAAGCGATCGCAGAGTCAAAGCAGATCCTTGCAGGTGCCGATCTTCTCATTGGATTCGGTGGATATGTATGTGCACCTGCATATATCGCAGCACACTCTCTCCATATTCCGATTGTCATCCATGAAGCAAATGCAAAGCCAGGGTGGGCAAATCGCTTAGGTGCTAGATATACCGATGCACTTGCTGTTGGCACACCAGTTGAAAAGGGTGCATTCTCTGATGCCCTGATTGCGGGCCTACCTCTGCGCGATGATATTGCGACAATTCTTCACAAGAATGCCAATGCCACCGATGGGCAGTGGAGCCAGTTAAGGAAGAACGCGAAAACATTCTTTGGAATTGAACCTGCTAAGAAGGTAATCCTTGTATTCGGAGGCTCTCAAGGTTCACAGGCGATCAATAGCGTTATTGATGGTGCACGTTCACATCTTAAGGATTCATCAATTGTATTTCTTCACTCAGTGGGTAGATCTAATGAACTACCTGCAAGCGATGATCACTACAAAGCTTTTGCCTACATCAACGATATGGCGCAGGCGTATTTAGCGGCAGATCTCGTGATTGCGCGAAGCGGTGCAATTACCTGTTCAGAAGTTGGGGCCCTTGCCAAATTTGCGCTCTTTATTCCCCTTCCTGTTGGAAATGGTGAACAGAGCGTCAATGCCGATCACCTCGTAGCAGTTGGCCGCGCCATCACGCTTGCGCAGAAATCATTTAACTCATCGTGGTTGATAGATAACATGGACTCCATGCTTACCCGTAGTAGCCAGCAGAGTGATGGCGTTTATGCCCACGATCTCGATGCAGCTGCAAAGATTGTTGCCCTTGCCGAGCATCAGCTGGAATTGTCGGCCCGCTAAATGACTCCTCACGCCACTCTGGAGCAATGGTCAGGTAAGAAGATCCACTTCATCGGTATTGGTGGAGCGGGTATGAGTGGTTTGGCACGAATCTCACTCTCATTGGGATTACAGGTATCCGGGAGCGACTCTAAAGATTCATCTGTTCTTCTTGCACTCAAAGCACTCGGTGCGGATGTGCTTGTAGGCCATCAGGCGTCACATGTTGATGGCTGTGACGTTGTTATTTATTCAAACGCGATTGCACCGACCAACCCTGAGATGCAGCGCGCATCCGAATTAAAGCTGCCGTTGATTACCCGCGCACAGGCGCTAGCGGTCTTGATGTCGACAAGTAAGAGCCTTGCCGTTGCAGGTACCCACGGA
>WLGP01000047.1 GCA_009703165.1 Actinomycetota bacterium
GGTCGATCGCAGTGCAGTTAAACGCTGTGGGTAAGTTAGAGAAGGGCTGCGATATTTGAGAAAGATCTGCGATGAATGGCTGTGACACCATACTTTTTCAAGGCATCCGTATGGCTCTTGGTGATGTACCCCTTATGTGATTTCAATCCGTACTCTGGGTAGATCAGATCAAGTTCACGCATAATCCGATCACGGGTGACCTTTGCAATAATCGATGCAGCGCTGATACAGGTAACGACTTGATCGCCCTTCCAGACTGCAAGGTTAGGTAGCGCTAGCCCCTCAATGGCATAACCATCGGTAAGAACATATGCCGGCGTTACATCTAACCCCTGCACCGCTCGGCGCATTCCATCGAGGTTGGCTGCATGTACGCCACGAGAATCGATCTCTTCATTGGTGATGACAACTACAGAAACTGAGAGCGCAGCATCTGTCACAACGTCAAAGAGCTCTTCGCGAACTTTTTCGGAGATCTCTTTTGAATCACGTACTAAGGAAAGTTGAGCAGAGTGTGGATCTTTCAAGATAACGGATGCAACAACAAGAGGGCCTGCACATGCGCCACGACCTGCCTCATCTACTCCTGCAAGCGGTGAAATACCTGCTGCATAGAGGCGATCTTCAATGACCTTATCGTCGCTCACTTTGTAGCAAGAGGATCCTGAGATGGAATTAAACCGATGCGATTAAATGGCCAGATTGTTGCAACTACTTGACCTGTAATCTTTTCAACAGGAACCATTCCATTGTTCACATCATCTTGATGCACGCGTGAATCTCCACTTGCACCACGATGATCGCCCATCACCCAGACTTTGCCTTCAGGGACAGTGATATTGAAATCTGTATCACTGGGTGTATTTCCCGCAAAGATATATGGCTCAGATGTTGGCTTACCGTTAATGGTGAGAACCTGATCTTTAGCTACGACGTTATCTCCGGCAACGCCAATAACGCGCTTAACAAGATACTGCTTTGCTGGGTTTGGAATGACGCCGACAAGAACGAGGCCTTCACGGACTGCGCCAATGATCGCATTTTCAGATGTAGAACTTGCATCAGGAAGCCAGCCTGCAGGATCACGGAAGACAATGACATCTCCACGCGAAATATCATTTCCAATAAATGGCAGGCGGTTAACAGCTACGCGATCTTTAACCTGCAGCGTATTTTCCATCGAACCTGATGGGATATAGAAAAACTGTACGAGGAAGGATTTAATAAGGAGCGAAACAAGAAGAGCGAGAACGACCAAAAGTGGTAATTCGCGAAGGAGTGAACCTTTGCGCTTCATCTATGAAAGAGCGCTAAGACTATTCAGCTTTTTTATCAGCTGAGGTCTCATCCGTTGCGACCTCTGCTGAAGCTTCTGCTTCAACTGCAACTTCAGCCTCAACCGCTGGAGTCTCAACAACTGCCTCAACTACTGGCTCAACTGCAACCTCAGCAACAACCTCAGCAACAACCTCAACGATTGGTTCTGGTGTTGAAAGAATTCCATCGCCGTAACCTTCGATGCCATCGCGCTTTTCGCGAATCTTGGCAGCCTTACCGCGAAGATCGCGGAGGTAGTAGAGCTTTGCGCGACGAACATCGCCCTTCTTGACGAGTTCAATCTTTTCGATCACTGGTGTGTGAACTGGGAATGTACGCTCGACACCAACGCCGTATGAAACCTTACGGATGGTAAATGTCTCGCGAACACCATCGCCCTGGCGACGGATAACGATTCCTTGGAAGACCTGGATACGGCTCTTTGAACCTTCGATCACGCGGACGTGAATCTTGAGCTCATCGCCTGCGCGGAACTGTGGGATGTCCTTGCGCAATGACTTGGCATCGACGGCATCGAGAATGTTCATTTTCTTCCTCAGGTTTCTTTTCGCTTCAATTCAAGCACATGCTGTAGTAGCTGCGCAGACGGCCTATCTTGCCATAAAAGGGGGCCCCAGCGTAAATCGGCTAGATCTGCACGCCTGCGAGCGCAGCCTGGAGCTCATCGAAGAGGCCAGCCCCGGCGGCCACGGTGAGTTTGCGCGCCCCATCTCCGAGGTGGGCAACCTGCGCCCCGGCCTCAGTGGCAACTAAGGCACCTGCTGCCCAATCCCACTCTTTGAGGCCGCGCTCAAAGTAACCATCGAGTGCGCCCATTCCTACATGGCAGAGATCAACGGCTGCAGATCCCATCCGTCTGATGTCACGAATACGAGGCAGAAGGGATGCAACCATCGCAATCTGTTCGGTGCGATCTGCAACGTCGTAGGCAAATCCAGTGCCAAGTAATGCGCGATCTAGAGAGATAGAAGATGTCGAGCGAATCTTTTCTCCGTTATGGAATGCACCTTCCCCGCGGACTGCATGCCAGAGTGAATTAATCGTTGGAGCAGCAACGACACCGACAAGTGAACCGGCCTCATCACGAGCTGCGATGCTCACATTCCAACCAGGTAATCCGTAGAAGTAATTGACAGTTCCATCCAGTGGATCGATTACCCAGGTAATTCCCGACTTACTTACTCGAGCCGCACCTTCTTCGGCAACGATCCCATCATCTGGGCGTGCGCGCAGAATGCTCTCGACAATGAGAGCCTCGGCCTTCTCATCCATCTGTGTGGCAAAGTCGATCGCCGTGGACTTTTCTGTCAGGTCAAAGTGAGAGGGGCGCTCCATCAGAAGTTGCGCTGCCTGACCGGCCACATCGTGGGCAAGGGCCAACAATTCTGCGGAAAGGGGCGAGGTCTCTGGGGTCATATCCGCACTTTATCGGTTATTCTGCGCTTCATGAGCGAACTGCGGTTAACGGGTAAGAACCCTGAAGGTACCCACATCACTCTTACAAATGGCACAGGCGAAGAATTCACAGTCCGCATCAGCGACACATTGCGTGCCACAGTCAATCAGCCACGTTTGAGCGCAGTTGTTGCAACTGACGACGAGCAGATCATGAGCGTCAAAGAGATTCAGCGCCGTCTTCGCGCTGGAGAGACAATGGATGCAATCGCCCGCGATGGTCGCATCAGCGTGGAGAAGGTCGAACGCTTTGCTGGACCGATCTTGCAAGAGCGCGTCTACATTTTGGATCAAGCATTTGCTGTGGTCTTGCGTAAAGAGAGCGCTCGCGATCAAGAAACTTTTGAAGATGTAGTCATCGCCCGCCTTGCACCAATGGGCGTAGATAGCGATTCACTCTCGTGGAATGCATGGCGTATCGATGATGGCACCTGGACAATCGACTTGAGCTATCCCAACCGCGATGGCCACGGCAGTGCAACATGGAACTTCGATCTCAATCGACGTTCAGTTACTGCAACGAATGAGAATGCACGATGGATGCTCGGCCAAGAGCCAGCACCGCGCACCCAGACTCCTGGCTTAGTACATGCAGAGCCAACTCACCCTTCACGTATTGTCGATTCTCTTTCACATCTAGATGTAGTAGCCGAACCAGAGGCAGAGCCAGTTCGCGAGACTCCTCGACTTGTAGCAATCCGTGAGACACCTGGCGAAGAAGATCGCGCTGAAGGAATCTCTGGCCGCGCCAAGGTTCCATCATGGGATGAAATCATGTTTGGTCGCCCAGCCGCACCTACACCATCTTCGTCTTCTTTATCTTCGTCACAAGATGAGTTTCCAGATAACGATCCCTTTGATGAGGATCTCTTTAAGTAACCCCTGCAGTAAAAAGAGATTTACAAATACGAGCGCGTTAAGAGCGCAACCGTTGATTCAATATCGCTCAGCCCACCATGATGGCCGACCATCTCGCCCTCTTTTTCGGCGCGATCTGGATCTAGTAATACAAGGCCACCGTGTGCAATTGCAATGAGATCTCCCATGCGATCTGATGCATCAGCGCTGACATGTGCACCAAAAAGGTGCGATGCAATCGCCTCTTCGCGAGTATGGATCGTGGCGCGTTCACCAAAGAACTCTCGCCACTTTCCTGCATAGTCAAGTCGGGCAGCCGGTGAATCTACGGATTCATCAAGATAGAGATGACGGGCACGTGGCTCACCTGCCACGGTTGTGATGCCGTCGAGCAGCGAGTTATCTACGCCAAGGATGATCTTCTCTTCCACATTGATCATCCCGTGATCTGCAGTCAACCAAATGCGTGTGCCGCGTGGAAGTTTCATGACAAGTGCTGAAAGAAATGCATCAATACTTGTCAGCGCAGCCAGCCACTTATCTGATCCGACGCCATCGCTATGTCCGGCAGAATCTAAATCATTGAGATAGAGATAGACAAACGATGGAGTTGCCTTCAACGCTGCAGCAGTCTTTTCAATGAGATCTGTCTGAATATTTGCACCGCTATAGGTGGCACCGCGAAAGACTGCTTGGGTAAAACCTGTCAGCTCATATCGCTTTGCTGCAACGTGGGTGACAGAGATTGCGCTATCTCGTGCACGTTCAAAGAGGGTTGGAATCGGTTGCCAGATTGTGGGATCGACACGTTCATCCCACTTCAATGAATTCAGAATACGTCCACCACTTCGTGGAACGCGCACGGTATATCCGAGCATGCCATGTGTGCCTGGAAGTTCACCGGTCATCAACGTTGCAAGACTTGTCGCAGTCGTTGATGGAAATGATGTGCGCAGTGATCCTGCATGTGTAAGGGATGCAATTGTTGGAATCAGATCCTTATAGGTTTCTAGGACATCTGCGCCAAGGCCATCGATGAGAAAGAGCAGCTCGCGACCTGCAGGGCTTTCGATAATCTCAAGTCGATTATCAGCATCAGCCAAGCCAAGGGATGCAAAGATCGATGGCGTGATATCGGCTAAGTGCACAGGGATATGTTCTCACGGGTATTGTTGCCGCCGTGAGTATCCAGTATTCAAAAGAAGTTGCAGCCGCCCTCAAATCTGGCGCGCCCCTTGTTGCCCTCGAATCAACAATTATTAGCCATGGCCTTCCACGCCCATCAAATTTGAGCGTTGCCATCGAAGTAGAAGAGATTGTCCGCGCACATGGCGCAGTTCCGGCAACGATTGCCATCCTCGATGGCGTTGTACATGTAGGCCTTGAGGCAGATCAACTCGTTGCTATCGCAAACCGCGACGATATTGCTAAGGCATCGATCCGCGATCTTGCGATGATCAGTGCGGCAAAGACAAGTGCTGCAACAACAGTTGCCGCAACCTCTCATATTGCCCAGCTTGCTGGAATCTCAGTCTTTGCAACAGGTGGCCTCGGTGGCGTCCATCGCGGTGCCAATGAATCCTTCGATGAATCTGCCGATCTTGGTGCACTGGGCAAGTTAGATATCGCAATTGTCTGCGCCGGCGTTAAATCAATCCTTGATGTGGGCGCCACTCTGGAACGTCTTGAGACTCTCTCTATCGGCCTTGTTGGATATAAGACAAACGCCTTTCCTGGTTTCTATCTCACCGACTCTGGCTTTACTCTCGAACACCGCGTTGAGAGCGCAGCGCAGATTGCTGCCATCATCAAAGCTCGTCGCGAATTAAGTACAGATTCGACATCTCTTGTCATTGCAAACCCTGTGAAAGTTGAGATGGATCGCACGCGCCATGATGCAATTCTCAAGAGCGGACTTGCTGGTGCTGCCGCTCAAGGAATTACCGGCAAGGCTGTGACACCGTTCTTGCTCGAACACTTCCACACAGCAAGTGATGGAGAGTCGCTGAAGGTAAATATTGAGATCATCAAATCAAATAGCGCACTCGCTGCCGATATTGCAGTAGCGCTGACAAAGTAATCCAAGGGATAGATTCGCCATGAGCATCAAGGTCCTCTGTATCGGTGATCTGATGCTCGATGTTGTGGCACAGATTCCCACATCTCCTCATGGCCTTCACTTAGGAAATGACACCCGCACCATCATCTCAACTCATGGTGGTGGCGCAGGTGGCAACGTTGCATCCTGGCTTGCAGTCCTTGGAAACGATGTCACGATGGTAGGTCGATGTGGAGATGATGCAGCAGGTGCTGCCATCACAGCAGAGTTTGATTCACTTGGAATCTCCTACGGCCAGATCGTAAAGCCAGGCCTTCATACAGGAGTTGTTATCTGTCTTGTTGATCCCTCTGGTGAACGCACCATGCTCGCCGACAATGGCGCCAATGCTGGTCTAGAAGTTGTTGATCTTCCATCACTCGATGGCGTTGATGCCGTTTACTTGACGGGGTATGCACCTCTTGCACCACTATCGCGTCCAGGTGTTCTTGCAATGGTGCAGGCAGTTAACGCTGCCAAGATTCCCATCACCTTTGATCCTGCAACTGTTGGTGGAATGAAAGATGTACCGGTTGAAGAGATTCTCTCGTGGTGTGCGCAGATGGATACCTTGATTATGAATGAAGAGGAAGCGATCTACTTAAGTGGATCAAGTGATATCGAGTCCGCTCTTGATTTCTTCTTGGATTACGCACCGCGCGCAATTATTAAACGAGGATCACAGGGTGCGATCGGTCGCCAGCAAGGTGGAGAGATTGTCAGCATCGCAGCCAAAACCACAGAGGTCATCGATACCACTGGCGCCGGTGATTCCTTCGCCGCAGGATTTATCGATGCCTTTAGATCAGGGAGCAACTTTGCGGAGGCTATAGAGCGAGCAACTGCTGTTGCAGCCCACTGTGTTGCAATCGTTGGTGCCAGAGGGCGTGTAGGTACACAGATTTAGCGCTACTTGTTGGCACAATTCACGCCATGGCAACAGCGAAGAAGACCACAGCAACTAAGGGCAAGAAGGCAGCGGCAGGACCAAAGCCTGGAGAGTTTGCCGGCAAGATTGTTGATATCGATGTCTCATCAGAGATGTCAGAGTCCTTCCTTGAATACGCGTACTCAGTTATCTACTCTCGCGCACTTCCAGATGCTCGTGATGGCCTTAAGCCTGTTCATCGTCGCATTCTTCATCAGATGGCAGATATGGGCCTTCGACCAGAA
>WLGP01000048.1 GCA_009703165.1 Actinomycetota bacterium
AGCTTTGGAACAGCGCCAAGAAGTTGCTGGGTATATGGATGCTGTGGGCGATTAAAGATCTGATCGGCGCTTCCGTGTTCAACGGTGAGGCCATCTTTCATGACAAGGATCTCATCTGCCATATCGGCGACAACGCCCATATCATGGGTAATCAACAAGATCGCTGAGTTGAGCTTATCTTTAAGGTTACGCATCAGATCGAGAACTTCAGCCTGAACAGTTACATCAAGGGCCGTTGTTGGCTCATCTGCAACTAAGAGGCCTGGATCGCAGGCAAGTGCTTGAGCGATCATCGCACGCTGGCGCTGACCACCTGAGAGTTGGTGCGGATACTTATCGATCGAGGTCGCAGGATCTGGAATTTCAACCATTGTGATTAATTCAAGTGCGCGTGCACGTGCTTCCTTTGGACCCATATCAAAGTGGGTACGAAGTGTTTCAATAATCTGGAAACCGATTGTGTAGACAGGGTTAAGGGCTGTCATTGGCTCTTGGAAGATGTAAGCAACTTCCTTGCCGCGGAATTTACGAAGGGTTGAACCCTTCGCGCCGAGCATCTCTTGTCCCTTAACTTTGATGCTGCCGCTCATGCGAGCATTTGATGCGAGAAGGCTCATAAGACCCATGGCAGTTGTTGACTTACCAGAGCCAGATTCACCAACGATGGCAAGGACTTGGCCAGGGTTGACCTCAAAGTTCATATTGATTGCAGCTGGGTACCAGAGACCATCTACCCAAAATTCAACGGTAAAGTCCTGGACCTTAAGAACTGGCTGGCTCATCGGAGAACCTTTCGTGAGAGACTACTTGTGTGAGTAATTCTGAGGTGTACCGTCCGAGAAGCGGCTACTTCTTCGCTGGCGCTATCTACATTCTCTGCGCCGGACTTATCGGTCAGAGTTTTGTTACCGAGAGCGCTGATGGCGTCCTTACGACAAGTGCATGGTGCGCTCTGATCAGCTACATCTTTCATCTGACCTTTATCCGCCCCAAGGTGACCTTCTTCGATGAAGGAATCCGCATTACCAATCCGCTGAGAGAGATCACTGTTGGCTGGGATCGCATCCAAGAGATTAACGCTCGCTACTCGATGTACATCCAAGTAGAGGGAGAGAAGATCTACGCGTGGGCTGCTCAAGCTCCCGGCAGATATCACGCTCGAAGCATCCATCCCACCGAACTCAGGGGACTTAAAATTCCAGATCCGCTCAACATGAGAGCTGGCGAATCGCCCCGCACTCACTCTGGCGTTGCTGTCGCTCTCGGTCGAATTCGCCATGAGGCTTTCTTGACGCGCAGTAATGCGAGTGCGTGTGACTCGAGTACGGAATTTAACAACAGAGGTTTGACGATCTTGGTGATCTTGGCGATCACCGCATTCGCTGTGACGCTCACGTAGCTCCAAATTACTCATTTGCAGCTGCAATTCTTGCCTGAACTCTGGCATTCTCTTTATCTTTCTTAGTCAAGCGACGACGTTGACGTGGGTCAAAGGCATCACGCAGACCATCACCGATAAAGTTAATGGAGAGTGCAATGGTGATGATCAGAAGACCTGGCCACCAGAAGAGCCAAGGGCGCGTTGTAAATGAATCCTGATACTCACTAATGAGCGAACCAAGAGATACATCTGGTGCAACGACACCAAAGCCTAGGAAGGAAAGGGCTGTCTCAAGCAAGATCGCACCTGACATCAAGAGGGTAATCGAAACAATGATGACGCCAATTGCGTTAGGAAGAATGTGCTTGAAGATAATGCGGCGATCGCTAGCACCGGCTACGCGGGCGGCATCGACGAACTCAAGTTCTCGAAGTTTCAGGAACTCACCTCGCACCAAACGAGATAAACCGGTCCACGCGAAGAGCCCGAGATAGAAGGCGAGGAAGCCAACGCCGAGGTTTCCAAAGTGGTAACCCACAACTGAACCGATGATGATTGTTGGGATTGTGATGATGAAATCTGTAAAGCGCATCAGGGTCGCATCGATCCAACCACGGAAGTAACCAGAGATTGCACCGATTGTGATTCCGATAAGACCTGCCAAGAAACCGATAACAACCATCACGTAGAGTGAACGTTGCGCACCGCGCATCACCATCGCAAAGTAATCCTTGCCGATGCTGTCTTGGCCAAATGGATGTCTTCCTAGTCCAACGCCTGTGCCATCGATAAATGGAGGAAGAACATCGAGGGTAGGGCAGCCGACAATGCCTTCTGGGCAGCCTTCGAGGCGGAGCTCCAAAATTTCATCGTAGCCAAACTTCCACCAACCAGGGATCTTTACTGGACCGATCTTGTTATCGAGTGCGGTAAAGACGAAGACGACGATAAAGAAGATGACAAAGACTGATGTCATCGCTGCTTTATGGCGTAAGAAACGACGAATAACGATCTGACTTTGGCTAAGGCCTTCAGTCTCCTTATTCATAATGGCTTGTTCGCCAGAAGTAACTGAGACTTCCTGATTTTTCTTCTTCTTTAACATTAGTTACCTCCTGCGCCGGCACGAATTCGCGGATCAAGTGCAGAATAGAGAAGATCTGCGATGAGATTTGCAGAAACTGCTAGGAAACCAGTCAACAAGAAGACACCCATAAGGAGATTGAGATCCATTGAGTTAATCGCTGTGTTGAAGAGAGTTCCCATTCCAAGCCAGCCGAAGATGCGCTCAGTAATAATCGCTCCGCCAATAATCGAAGCAAAGTCAACAACCATGATTGTTGCAATTGGAATCATGGTATTTCTAAAGGCGTGGCGCATGATGACTGTGCGCTCTGTAAGTCCCTTTGCTCGCGCTGTACGGATGTAATCTTGATTGAGAACCTCAAGAAGTGTTCCACGTGAGAATCGGACATAACCTGCAAATGAGATCAGAAGCAGGGCAAGGGTCGGCAAGAACATGTGAACGAGTGCATCGAGCAAGCTCATCCAGAAGTTACCTGGCTCAAGAAGAGCGTTGACCTGACCGATGGTTGGAATTGGTCGGAAGTAGACAGCATCGGATTCCATATATGGCTTCCAGGTCTGCATTAATTGATCGATGACAATCAGAAGTCCCATGATGAAGGCTGAGATGATTGACGTTCTGATAATTGGACCGCGGTCAATTCGTGAGAATTTAAGTGGAACAAATCCAGCAACAAGGAAGAGAGTAATGACAAGAAGTGGATAGATGATGATCTCTCCATCTTGCTCAAAGAGCCACTGCACTGGGTAGTAGATAACAAGGGCGATTGCGGCCATAGTCAGCGATGAGTGCAGCGCTGCCTTGTTTTGAATTCCAGTAGAAAGTTGAGTGACACCATAGGCAACGCCGACGGAAAAGACTCCTATGCCGATAGGTCCAAGGGAAGGATTGGCAAACCACTCGGTGATGCTCAGGTATGAAAGGAAGGCAAAGTTTGCAGTTGCCGCACCAGCAAAGATCAATAAGACCCGTTTACGAGTGCCGCTGATAATGGCAGACCAGAAGACACCGGATGCGATGCTCAGACCAATGAGCCATTGCGCGCTAATTCGCGGCTCGCTCAAGAATGTATTGAACTGGATCGCTAGATATTCCTTGAGGAGAACTGCAACCCAGAAAATTGGGAGTGAGTAGAGAAGGAATGCAACGAATGTCATTGCGTAGTCAAAACGTGAGTACTGACGGAGCGCGGTGACGATACCGATTGAGATTCCCAAGATGATTGCGATAATCGTTGCAGCTGTTACCAAGCGGAGAGTAATTGGTAGCGCAACTAAAATTTCATTAATAACCGGCTGCTGGGTACGAGTAAGGCCAAAGTCAGCATTGCCAACAAAGACGCCAAGGATGCCGCGCAACCATAGGAAGTAGCGCAGTGGCGGTGGCACATCGAGATTGAGCTCTCGGGTTAGGGCAACGATCTGCTGCTGTGCGTTAGGTTCACGACTTAAGCGAAGTTCTCCTAGTGGGTCACCTGAGATCGCCGCTAAATTGTAGAGAATAAAGCTAGAACCGAAGAGGATGACTACAAGCACGCCTAGACGACGTGAAATGTAAGCAATCATGTAATTCAATACCCTTCACTTGCCAAATTTATCTGAGTTCAGAGACTCTGAAGTCTGCCCATCATATACGAAACAGTAGGAAAGAGTGGCGCCCGGTATTACCCGAGCGCCACTCTCTCTTTACTAATTAATCACATTCAAACTCTCGTAAAGAGAATTAGTTTGTGAATGACCAATCCCATAGGTTCCAAACTAGGTTTGGAGAGAATGGTGATGGTGCAACGCCTTGCAACTTCGCGTTCACACCGTTAGCTGATGGGTGCTGGAAGACAGGAAGCGTTACCGCATCCTTGATCAACTCTGCATCAACCTTCGTGAAGCGATCTGCAATCTGTGCTGCTGTGAATGGGGTTGCTCCAAGCTCCTTGTAGATCTTATCGATCACTGGGTTTGAGTATCCCTGGTAGTTAGCCTTGGTCTCGTATGTTCCAACGTTACCTGACTGGAATGCAGCAGACTTTACCCAAGCAAAGAATGCAGCGTCATACTTTGGATCCTCAAGGAATGCAGACCATCCTGATGTAGGTGTTACATCTACATCAAAGCCAGCCTTTGCCCACTCTGCCTTAGCAAGAGCTGCCTGTGCAACGCGACGTGCGTTAGATGGCTGACCGTAGAGCAACTTGATCTTTACAGATCCGCTACCTGCTGCAGCGCTTGGGAAGTGCTTCTTCACCAATGCAAGTGCTTGTGCTGTACGTGATGCCTGTGTACCTGCAGTGAACTTGCTGACGCCAGACTTAGCAATGATGTTCTTGTAGCTAGGCTCTGAGTTGAAGACCATCAATGAGTTCATCAACTGTGAAGTTGCGTTGATTGGCTGGATGACCTTAGTCATGATCTCTTCACGTGGGTAAGCAAGAAGGAAGGCTGTACGGAGATCCTTTGCCTTCTGTGAATCACCAGCGAATGGACCGTTGTATGGCTCTGTTGTTCCGTATGCAGGACCAACGCGGAGGTCAAGGTGCTCGTAAACAGCCTGGTCTCCACCGATTACCTTAACCGCTGGTGCCATTGCCTTAAGTTGAGCTACAGCATCTGCTGTTGGCTGACCGGCGTAGATATCAACTTCACCGTTCTTAAGTGCCTGTGCAGCAGCCGTTCCATCACCGATAACCTTGAATACAACGCGCTGAAGGCTCTTGACCTTAGGACCTGAGTTGTACTTAGGGTTGCGGACCATTGTTACTGCGCCATTAGCAACAGCAGACTTGATCATGAATGGACCGTTACCAACAAGAAGAAGTGGGTTGGTTGAAGCGTTTACAACGTTGATGTTGTAGTTCTTTGACCAGATTGCGCCCATCTTCTTAAGGCTTGCAGTGTTGTATGTATCAAATGCCTTGTAGAAACGCTCACGTGCTGCATTGTTCTCAGCAACTGTTCCGAGCTTGTTCTTTCCTTCAGCCATCATCATGAGAGCGTGAACAGGGAATACACCTGGAGCCAATAGGCGCCAATCTGGTACCTGTGTTCCGTACTCAACAGTTACTGACATCTTGTCTGGTGAAAGGATTGGAAGACCGACTACATGCTGCTCGTAAAGTCCACCGTATCCGAGTGAATCGAATGCAGGTGTGACATCTGAGTCAGCAGGATCGCCAAGTCCAGCAATCTGTGAATATGTACCAGCTGCTGTGATGTGTGTAAGAAGTAGATCGATACCGTTAATAGGTGTTCCATCTGACCATAGACGGCCCTTGTTAACTGTGTACTGAACCTTGAATGGCTTCTTGCTTACAATCTTGTAGGTACCAAATGCAGTGTTATCTACAAGTGTTGCCTTGTTGTTGTAGTAAGTGAATCCGACCTGCTCAAGGTAATCAACATCTGTGTTGAACGTAAGGTTCATTGCTGAAACGCTTGGGTTCAAACCAGTAAGAGCATTACTTTGTACGATTTGTACTGTGGTCTTTGGTGCTGCATTAGCTGGGCTAAGCAGACCGACAGCAAGACCAGCCGTTGCAGCGGTAGCGATTGCTACCTGCGCGAGGCGGTTGAGCTTCATTGTTCCTCCTAGAGGGTTGTATAGATAGATGTGAAGAGTCGACCTGCCTCACAGCCATCTTTGGGTGGGCAAAGTCTGCCGTAGCCCTAAGTAATAGGCAATTAGAGTAGATAACGATTGGAGCACGATTACGCGAGGAATCCGGCGAACTTTTGGTCAAGCAAGGGTGATTTATGAGGCTGAGCCAGCTGCTCGAGCGGCCTCGATATTCTCAGTCGTCAAGATCCGAATGGCGTAGATAAAGAGGGCAAAGCCCAATCCGGCGCCAATGAAGTAGACCGAGCGGAAGGCCATCTCGCGACCCAGCCCCTGCTGGAGCAGGGTGACGATCGCACCGCCAAGAAGGGTTCCAATAGGAATAGTCCCCCAGGCAAAGAATCGGTAGACGCTATTTACTCGACCTAGAAGGTGAGAGGGGATCAGACTCTGACGCAGTGAGACGGTGACGATATTCCACAACACCGCAACAAAAGTTTCAATGGCAACCAAGATCCAGACCAGATACCACTGCGACATAAATCCAATAACTACCGTTGCGGCAGGCATGACAAAGAGTGCGATTGCAAGCGCTCTCCCGCTACCAAATTTCTCCGAAACTTTCGGACCAAGTAATCCCCCAAGAATTCCGCCGACGGCAGCAGCTGTTCCAAGAACGGCAAAGATGAAGACGGTGGTGTTGAGAACTTCTTGCGCGAAGAG
>WLGP01000049.1 GCA_009703165.1 Actinomycetota bacterium
CAAGGCTCTAGCTAGCTTTCCATCGAAGTAATCGGTGGCTCCCCCGATGGCCAAGACAACAATCGCCCAACCATCTGCCTCTGGTCCTAGGGCGAGGTAGAGAAATAGAGGTATTCCGAGTGCGCGAAGACCGGTAAGTGCGTTGGGCCAGGTGAGAATCGGTGAAGACATAGCTTTTAGCCGTTCTCCTTATCGCGCTCTTTGACGCGAATGGCAACCATCACAGGAGTGCCGGGGAATCCGAACTCTTCGCGGAGTCGACGCTCGATAAACCTGCGATAGGAAGGTTCGATCCAACCGCTTGAGAAGATCACAAACTTAGGAGGAGCAATTCCGGCTTGGGTTGCATAGTAAATCTTTGGTTGCTTTCCGCCGCGCACAGGTGGCGGCGTTGCACCAATAAGTGCTCCCAAGAATGAGTTGAGCTTTGCAGTCGGAACTCTTCGCTCCCAAGAATCAAGTGCTGTTCGAATAGCTGGCGCTAAGCGATCTCGGTGCCAACCAGTTTTTGCTGCAACATTTACACGTTGTGCCCACTCAACCTGATCTAGGTGGCGATCGATCTCCTTATCTAGTTGGTCGCGACGATCTTCATCAACGAGATCCCACTTATTCATGACGAGAACCAAAGCTTTACCGGCCTCTTCAACCATGGTGATAACGCGAAGGTCTTGTTCAGAGATTGGCAGCGATGCATCAAGAACAACAACTGCGCATTCGCAACGCTCGAGTGCAGCCTGCGTGCGAAGCGTTGCATAGTAATCAGTTCCGCTTGCTTGGTTGGCTCGCTTCTTCAGCCCTGCTGTATCTACAAAACGCCAAATTGATCCACCGAAATCAATCAAAGAGTCAACTGGATCACGGGTAGTACCAGCAACATCATCGACAATTGAAAGTGATTCGCCAGCTAGCGCGTTGAGCAGACTTGATTTACCAACATTTGGACGTCCGATCAATGCAATACGACGATAGCCATCTTGGGCTTGTGCTCCACCAACTTCTGGAAGTTCGTTCACAATAAGATCGAGAAGATCTCCGCTGCCACGACCATGGAGAGCTGAGACAAAGTGTGGCTCGCCTAATCCGATATTCCAGAGAGCATGGGCATCTGATTCATCAGAGTCACCATCGACCTTATTAGCAACTAATAGCGTTGGTTTCTTAGCCTTGCGAAGTTCCTGAACAAGGATGTCATCTTCATCTAAGGCCCCAACCTGAGCATCTACAACGAAGCAGAGAACATCTGCTTCTTGCATTGCAAGTTCAGCGCCAGCAGAGACTTGTACCGAAATACCATCGGGCTTTGATTCCCATCCACCGGTATCCATGATGATGAAGCGGCGATCATTCCATTCGCATTCGTACTGCACGCGATCACGTGTGACGCCAGGAGTATCTTCAACAATTGCTTCACGTCGACCTAAGAAACGATTAATCAGAGTTGATTTTCCAACGTTAGGGCGGCCCAAGATTGCAACAATTGGTAGTCCCAAGAGATTGCGCTCTTTGAGCAACTCCCAGATGCGTTCAACTGTCTCTTCAAGATTCAATAGCGTCGAATCGATAATGACAGCATCACTGGCTGTGGCAAGTGGAGATACGGCGCGAGTGGAGTCTGTGTGATCGCGTTCGGAAAGTGATTGACCAACAACTGCAACACCACCTGAGAGATCGGATAGCTCGGCATCTCTACGCGCAGCACGTGCATCTAAATCTGCAGTGAGATAGACCTTCATCGGTGCATCAGGTGCAACAACAGTTCCGATATCTCGACCTTCAACAACAATTCCGCGATCGGCCTTATCAATAATCTTTCGTTGCAGAACCAAAAGCTCTTGACGGATGGCGGGCATTGCACTGAGTGCGCTGACTGCATCTGTAACGCGTGCGGTGCGAATCTCTTCCGTTACATCTGTATCGCCGCAGAAAACTTTTGGATCTTGTGGGTTGGCAACAAATCTGATCGGAGAAGTTTTTAATCCCTGAATAATCTTTGCTGGGTCATCACTTTCAAGTGAGAGCGCAAGCCATGTGACGGCGCGATAGAGCGCGCCTGTATCGAGGTAATTCCATCCAGCCCGTCGTGCAATCTCGCGCGATGTACTTGATTTACCGGCTCCGCTTGGACCATCGATTGCAATGACGATCATCTGCGTAGCTCTTTTCGTTTATTTCTCGCGGATCTTGCTTAGCGCCTATCGCGCTCGAGCCCAGATGTACTCGCCTATTCTATCGAGAAGGATGAACCTTCCATCCCTCTTTCTCGAGGTGAGCGGCGACAATGACGCTATCTTCTGGTGAGAATGCAAGGGTGATCAGACCTGTCTCTTGACCTGGTGTGTGTTCGATCGCAAGATCTTCAATATTTACCTGCGCTTTGGCGCACGATTCGATAATCGCTGCCAGCTGTCCTGGTTTGTCATCGATGACGATCGCCAGATAGGTGTAGTTGCGGGCCTTGCCGCCATGCTTTCCTGGGATCGCAGCTCTCCCCCGACGACCATTCTCGACGAGAGATTGCATAGAGACTGGGTGGTCGAGTGATTGGATCGCCTGTGAAAGATCACTTTGTAGATTTATTAATAATGGACGGAGCGCTTGGCTATTTCCAGCGATGATCTGCGACCAGAGCTGCGGATCTGAATCGGCGATACGCGTAGTGTCCCTGAGTCCGGCGCCTGAGAGCTCCATATCAAGTGGATCGGCTCCTTGAAGTTGGGCGGCAAGCAAGGATGCAACAATCTGGGGAAGATGGCTGACCAGGGCTACCGCCCGATCGTGCTCGGCCACCGTACGGCGAATCGGATTGGCTCCACAGAGGGAGACCACCTCCTCGACCATTGCGACAAGTTCTGGTTCGACGCCTTCAAGGCAGAGAATCCACGGACGACCCTGGAAGAGATCTCCACGGGCCGATTCAGGGCCGCTAATTTCACGCCCTGCCATCGGATGTGTAGGGGCAAATCGAGGGGCAGGTAGCTCCGAGGTTGATACATCAAGTACAGGTTTAGACTTTATGCTCCCAGTATCCATAACCCTCAATGCTGGGTTTCGCTTCAATTCAGTCGCAATGACATCAGAGAGCGCATCTGGCGGGGTCGCTACGATGCAGAGCTCTTCCACGGAATCAAAGAGATTGTCGCCACCCATTAAATCGCGCGCTAGAGCCTCAGATCGCGGATCGCTATCGCTGAGCCAGACATTTACGCCGGCAGCGCGAAGAGCCAGCGCGATCGAAGTTCCGATCAGCCCCGCCCCCACAATTCGCACATGTGTGAGTGATTTTTGCTCCATTATTGAGCGATATCTCGACGAAGAGCCTTAGCCCCATGAAGGTAGATATGAGAGATTTCCGCTGCGCTTTTGGCGGTATTGCAGTGAATCATCACGCGTAAAACACGCTCAAGTGCCCCCGGAACATCGATCTCTACCGCACAGAGCAGGGGTACCGCTTCAAAGCCGACTTCACGAGCAAAGGCGGCCGGAAAAGCGGCGTTGAGATCAGGGGTAACGGTGAGAAAGACTGAGATGAGATCTGCCGGGGTGAGATCGTTGGCGCGGAGCATCTCAAGCAGGAGCTCCTTCGTCGCAGACTCCATCGCTGCGGAAGAGTTAGCCTCTAGTTGGGTGGCTCCCCTGATTGCTCGAACCTGTGACATAAGGCTAAGAATAGACCGAAAAAGGTGAAAGTTGTCGCTCTTTATTTAACATTTTGTCGATATATTGTTTTGCCGTCTGATGGTCTTTCTCGCTGCCATCTCTGGAGGTACGCACTTCTACCTGGGCTTCTCTCCATCCGATAAATATCGATAAATATACCTTTAAGTCGCGATTTACGCTCAATATCTCGCAAGAATGTCGATATATCTGCATTCTATCGAGGATCAAGATAAGTATCGATAAAGAGGTTAAACGCTTTAACAGTACAGAATCGATATATTATTTAATATCTAAAGCGTTACGTAGATTAGCCAATTCACCGTCATTGAGATCGCGCCATCGTCCGGGCGG
This sequence comes from Actinomycetota bacterium, assembly GCA_009703165.1. GTDB lineage: Bacteria > Actinomycetota > Actinomycetes > Nanopelagicales > Nanopelagicaceae > Planktophila. Next base: position 4,012 of record WLGP01000049.1, read on the forward strand.
GGTATCGCCCAAGGAGATCGGCCCAAAGTTGGTGCGGATCAATCGAAGGACCCTGACATCGACTGCCTCCATGAGGCGACGGATGATGTGGTAGCGACCCTCGTGGATGCTGACCTCAATCCATTGTGGCGATAGGTGCTTAAAGGCCAAAACGCGTCCCATTCCATCTTCGAGTTCAATGCCCTTCAAAAGGATCTTATCTACCCCTGTCGGCAGAACGCCTTCAAATTCGATGATGTAGCTCTTGACCAGGCCAAATGATGGGTGGGTGGCTCGAAAGGTCAAATCTCCATCATTTGTGAGGAGAATTAACCCTTCAGAATCCTTATCTAGACGGCCAACGTGGAAGAGACGCTCCTTACGGAGATCAATAAAATCAGCCAGTGATGGGCGACCTTCTGGGTCAAACATCGTAGACAGAACGCCCTTTGGTTTATGAAGTACTAAATAAGACTTAGACGTTGCAATTGTTATTGTCTCACCATCAACCATGACTTTAACCATTGATGGATCAAACTTGGCTCCGAGCTCTCGGATGACGTGGCCATCGACGGTAACTCGCCCATCCATGATGAGCTCATCGGCTCCCCTACGTGAGGTGACACCGGCATCGGCAATAATCTTATTGAGGCGCAAAAGGCTCATAGTCAGGCTATCCATTCTCGACAGTCTTCGGGGGTGCACTAGCTGCGATCGCTAGCGTATGTGCTTACTGTAGGCCAGAGGGAGCCCTCCTGGCAAAAGCCAGAGGGCTAGGGCAGATCAGAACAGGTTTAGCTAGTCTGTAAGGCTCTCGAGGATCTCATCAAGTCCATCGAGATCTGGTAGATGTGGAGCTAGAGGTGAGAGATCATCGAGTGATTTAAGGCCAAGGCGCTCTAAGAAGTAGCTGGTGGTCTTGTAAAGGATCGCACCGGTCTCGTTTTCAACCCCGTACTCCTCGACCAAGCCTCGTGTAATGAGAGTCTTCATAACGGCCTCGACGTTGACGCCACGGATGGCTGAGACTCGGGCTCGCGATACTGGTTGGCGATAGGCGATGACGGCTAACGTCTCGAGGGCAGCCTGGGTGAGGCGATTCTGCTGGCCATCGAGGACGAACTTCTCCACCGCTGAGGCGCAATCAGGGTGGCTATAGAAGCGCCATCCCCCATTGATCGCCTTGAGGGTAAAACCACGATCCTCATAACTTGCCTGAAGACGGGCGAGTGATTCGGTGACTACATCGACTGTTACCTCGAGGACCGTTGCCAAGGTGAGCTCGGTGACCGGCTCATCGACGACCATCAAGATCGCTTCGATCGATCTATCAACTTCTACATTAGACATTTTCACCCTCCACTGTCTCATCGATACTTACCACGGGGATATCAAATTCATCGGTAATCTCTACTTCGCCCTCTTCGGCGCCGGTCCAGCTGATCTGGAGCTCGCCCAAGGCGATCACCTGGTTAAATCGAAGGTTGCCTTGGCGATAGAGATCGAGCAGGGCCAGGAACCGAGCGACCACTACAAGGGTCGACTCGGCATCGTGGCAGAGGCTGCGAAAGCTCATATTCTTAGAGCGCCTCAGGGCATCGACAACCAGCTTGGATTGCTCGCTCACGCTCACCAGAGGCATATGGAGGTGCTCGATAGCGACCACGGGCGCAACTTTAGGGGTGAGAACTCGCTCGGCGATAGCGGCGAAGCGATCTGGACCCACCCCGATAAGGACCTCAGGGAGCAGGGCTGATAGGGCCGGATCGAGAGCGACCACGCGTGGGAATGACTTATCGGCAGCCTCAATCATCGTCTGGAAGGAGGCGGCAATCTCTTTGAAGGCTCGATATTGCAAGAGGCGGGCGAAGAGGATATCTCGGGCCTCAAGTAAGGCGAGATCTTCCTCATCTTCAACCTCTCCACTTGGAAGCAGGCGTGCTGCTTTCAGGTCAAGAAGCGTGGCGGCAACAACGAGGAATTCGGTCGCTTGATCGAGCTTCCAGCCCTCACCAGAGAGCTCAAGGGCGCGGATATAGGCGATGAACTCATCGGTGACAAGGCTGAGCGAGACCTCGGTGATATCGAGTTTATGGCGCGAGATCAGCTGTAAAAGTAGGTCAAATGGGCCATCAAAGTTAGAGAGGTGGACGCTAAAACCGCTCTCTGGGGCGATATTTTCAGCTGTATCGATCGAAATATCCACGAGGGCACCTTACTTCCTTTTTACCTGCCACTTGCCGTTACACGCTGCACACGCGTAGAGTCGCCGTCGATAGAAAGAGGTTTCTCGCTTGAGCGCTATATCGACAAAAGATGATGATGTCGTAACAACTGCCAGCCTTACCGGCAAGGCTGTTACGACCTTTCCGACCCCTGCCCCGATTGCCGAACATGGCAATGCGCGAGTGATCTCAATCTTCAACCAGAAGGGTGGCGTAGGTAAGACAACTACGACTATCAATTTAGGTGCAGCCCTTGCCGAACTTGGACGTCGTGTCCTCTTGGTCGACTTCGATCCGCAAGGTGGCCTCTCATTGGGTCTTGGCGTTAACGCGCATGCACTTCCACTTGAGAACACTGTCTATCACGCACTGATGGATCCATCTGCTGACATTCAGCAGATTGTTTTGAAGTCATCTGTTGCAGGACTTGATTTCCTTCCTGCAAGCCGCGACCTTGGAGCAGCTGAATCAAAGCTTCCATCTGAAATCGGCGGC
>WLGP01000005.1 GCA_009703165.1 Actinomycetota bacterium
ATACGAGTTCATCCATTACCTGGCTATTCACGAGGGCAACGGTACCCTGACCGCGTGGAGATGCGACTTGAAAAGCGGATGTACTCATTTGAGTTCTTTCCGCCTAAAGATCTCGCAGGGGAAGAGCGCCTCTGGCAGGCCCTTTCATCACTTGCCACATTGAGCCCCGATTTTGTCGCTGTCACATATGGCGCAGGTGGCGGAACGCGCGATCGTACGATCCGCATCACATCTGAGATCACCGCTCGTACCAAGATTCCAACGGTGGCACATTTAACATGTGTTGGATCAACGCGCGATGAACTGATCGACATTCTTGCTCGCTACAAAGAGTCAGGGATCAAAAGTATCTTGGCTCTTCGTGGAGATCCCGTCGGGGGACCACGTGCGCCATGGACACCTGTCGATGGCGGTTTAACTCACGCAGATGAGTTGATCTCTTTAGCTCGCGAGCATGGAGATTTCACAATTGGCGTTGCAGCTTTTCCTGATGGCCACCCGAATTCTGGTGGAGATTTCAACAAGGATGTTGAAGTTCTACTTCGCAAAGAATCACTCGGAGCATCTTTTGCAACAACGCAATTTTTCTTTGAGGTAGATAAGTGGAAACGTCTGGTTGATGCGTTAGAAAAGCGCGGATCGACTATGCCAATTTTCGCCGGAGTTCTCCCAGTCACCAATGTAAAACTATTGACCAAGATGGCAGAGCTCGGCGGAACCCCGATCCCTGAATCGATTGCAGCGCGATTTGCCGCAGTTGAAGATAATCCAGATGATGTCCGAAAATTAGGTGTTGAGATTGCCCTTAATCTCTGTAATGAGCTGATTGACGCTGGCGTTCCAGGTATTCACTTCTACACAATGAATAGCTCGACTGCTACAAGTGAAATCTTCGCCTCACTTAAAGATCGTCGATAAAGAATGAGTCGCCAAGATTTCTTTGCGCAATGGAGCGCTCTTCACCTTGGCGCATCTGTCACGGGAATTGTTAAGGGCTGGTTGAGTATCTCTTATGTGATTGCACGAGCGCTGAGCGCACTTCGCATTACACCCAATCTGCTTACCCTGCTGGGAGTTCTCAGCGCAGTTGCAATGCTCTTCTATCCATATTCAGCCATTGCTCTGGTCTTGCTTGTGCTCTCCCTTATCTTTGATGGCGTCGATGGCAGCGTTGCAATCATCTCCGGCAAAGAGAGCAAACTTGGCGCCGCCCTTGATTCAATCGCAGATCGCATCACCGAAGCGCTCTGGTTCTTTGCTCTCTATCAGTGGGGGATTGCGCCAGAGATTTGCTTGGCGCTCTTTGCCCTAGCGCTGACGCAAGAATATGCACGTGCGCGTATGGCATCTCTTGGATTTGCCGAGATTGGTGTTGTCACTATCGCAGAGCGCCCAGTACGAGCCAGTGCGATCGCAATCTTTATGGTGCTAGAACTTCTGAACTTCTCATTTGCACCGTTTGCTCTCTACATCTTTACTGCGATGGCGCTCTTTAGTGTCTATCAAGTGATGAGAGCTGCCCGCCGCCATCTCGCGTAAGTATCGCCTCTGCAACAATCTCGGCACTTAAGCCCACAAGCGGTAACCCTCCACCTGGGTGAGCACTTCCTCCTACGCAGTACAAACCATGTAACGGGCTGCGATTTTTAGCACGGTTAAATGCGCTTCGCGCTCCATTACTAGAAGTTCCATAAATAGATCCACCAGGGGCTAATACGCTCGCCTCTAAATCTGCAGGTGTGCGAATCTCTAAGAGATCTAGTCGATCGCGCACCTTGATTCCACGGGCTTCAATGCGATCGATGATCTTCTGCGCATACTGTTGGGCAAATACGCGATCGCTCCAATCAAAGCTATCTGCTCCATGGCGCGGGGCATTCACAAGCACGAACCAGGCTTGATGGCCAGCCTTAGCAACCATCGTCTCATCATGCGGTGCGCAGATATAGATTGTTGGATCTTCTACAGGAACTTTCTTGTTGAAGATCGATTCAAATTCATCATCATAATTTTCTGGAAATAAGATCGTGTGGTGCTCTAGTTGTGGCTCTGTAGAAGGTTTAAGTCCAAGCAGTAATGAAAACCCTGCAAGTGATGGCTCCATCTTCTCGATAGCGCGCTGTGCTGTACGAACAGATCGTGGCGGGTTCTTGATCAGATGTGAATAGATCGTTCCTGCATCTGCATTTGCAACGACGGTATGCGCTGGGATGTGGCGACCGTCTGCAAGTGCTATTCCTGTAACAACTCCATCTGCATGGGTAATTTCATCTACATGGGCGTTAAATTCAAAGGTAACGCCGCGATCGAGGCAGCGCTGATAGAGAGCATCGCCTAACTTTCCAATTCCGCCGGTGATATGCCAGGCACCAAAGGCCTCTTCGACAAAGGCGATTGATGAGAGCACGGCAGGTGCCACGCGAGGATCTGATCCACTGTAGGTGGCATATCTATCCAGGATCTTGCGCAGATGCGGGCTCTTGATCGAGAGTCCGCGGATAGATTTCCACGGTGCAATCACGAAGATATCTCGCAGCAGAGTTTTACGCGAGAAGAGTGAGGTGACAGATTTAAGTTCAGATTCAATAAATGGCTCACGGGATACATCCCACATCGCCTCAGCCCGACGCATGATCTGATCCCATTGCGCTGCAGCAGCTGCGCCGTAAGAAGATGTGATCGCATCGAGGGTTTTTTTCCGCGAAAGATTTGCAAACTTCACCGATGTTCCATCGTGGAAGCGATAATCAAAAGATGGATCAACTGGCGTCATCTCAACTACACGCCCTAGAACATCACCAGTTCTTTGAAAGAGATCGCGATAGACAGCAGGAAGAGTCAAGAGAGATGGACCGGTATCGAAGGCGTATCCACCAATCCATTCGGTACGGCACTTGCCACCATGGCGATCACCTGCTTCAAATACGCGTACGCGGTAACCCTTCTTACCTAAGCGTGCAGCAGTTGCCATCGCTCCCATGCCAGCGCCGATGATGACGACATCCTTCTCGTTCATACAGCCCTGCCCTTCCACGTGATTTTCCCGCGCAACAGGTTGGAATATGCCAGCAGATAGATGAAGACAATAGTTGATATTGGGTGCAAGAGTGCATCAATCATTAATGAACGTGATGAGAGCGCTGAAATCATGCGAGATGCGATAACAAGAATGAATGAGGTTGTGGCAATCGTTGAACCTGCAACTGCGCCAATCAAGGGTATGAAACCTGAGATAAAGGTAAGTGCAGCAATTGCTATCGATCCGCCAGCTCCACCAAATCCCTTCGCCAGAGATTTTCCATAGCCAGCTCGAATTTGGTTAAAGGAAGAGTACATACGCGTTGATGCAATCGATGAACCGTCACAGACTCCACCGTGATATCCGGCAGCGATCAGCGCGCGAGCCATATCAATATCATCAAGAACGCTGGAGCGAATAGCCTCAAAACCACCAGATGCAACGAGAGAGCTCTTTCGAATAAAAAAGAATTGGCCATTTGCTACAGCAAGAGATTTACGCTTGCTCTTCATTGCAAGGCGCAGCGGAACAGTTGTCATCCAGGTCCATTGCAGAAGCGGCTGGACTAAACGCTCTGACATCGTAAGTGCGATCTGGGCCGGGTATGGCGAGAGAAAATCTGTCTTTGTGCGGGCAAGTACGCAATCAACTGCAGAGAGTGCATCAGATCGCAGGCGCACATCAGCATCAATCGTGACTACATATTCATAACGCGCAGATGAAAAGCCCTGCGAGAGAGCCCATGGCTTACCTAGCCATCCTTGTGGTAGAGGCTGGGCATCTATAACCGACATGGTGCTGCGATTTTTAATGGCCTCGCGCAGAAGTTGGCCAGTGCAATCTGTTGAATTGTCGTTGATAAAGATAACTTCGTAGCGTGGATGATCCAGCGCTCCTAAGTATTTAACTAATTCAACGACGTTCTCTTCTTCATTGCGGCATGGGACTAGAAGAGAGAAACTCAATTCTTCTTCTGACTTCTTCTTAGGCCTGATGATTGTGAAGGCGTTGATCAACGCCGTCAAGAGTAGAAAGGCATTAATTACTAAGGAAAGATTAAAGAGCGCTGACATCAGAATTAAGCGCGATTGAGCCAGCGGGTAAAGAAATATGGAGAGAGAATTGCGCCATAGATTAAGAAGGCAACAATTGCTAACCCTTGGCGACCGAAGAAGACGAATTGTGCGATAAAGCCACCAACTAAACTCCACGCCAGATAGATATCAACTGCCAGGGTGCTCGGTGCTTCTTTACGGCGCTCTGTTGGGAGAACAAAGTGGAGAATTCCAATAAGAATTAAACCTGAGAGCAACCAGCCAAATGGATTAGAGAGTGGAATTTCAGGGGCGTAAGGAAATGAGGCACCGGTTACTTCCCACGTCCAACGACCTGCTGCAACCATCTGAGGGTCTAAGAAGAGATCCCATCCCATCAAGATTGCACCGCCGTAGAGAAATACCCAACCACCTGCAACGCGACGAGCTGCAATGAGTGCGGGGTAGGCCATCATCGTCCACGCAAAGAGAACTACAAGTGGAACATCGAAGATAAAGAAACCTAGAGTCGTGCTGTATTCATAGACGCCAAAGGGCCATCCAGTATTGACGCCGATAGTTTCAATCGCCAGTGAGAAGAGTGCTGTGATTGCTAAGTAGGTCAGTGCAAATTTGGTTCCATAGCTCATGCGGGCATGTAGCAACATTGCGGCGGCGCCGAAGTAGACAGTCAGCAGCGTTAAGACTTCAAGCGGCTTGCCATCTAGAAGTGGATAAGGAATTTGGAGCAAGATCGCTGCGGCGAGAACTATGCCGAGAAAAATTCGTGAACGTTGCGATTGAGTACGGCGACGGTTTGCTCGCGGTGTGAAATCTCGAATCGACATGGGCTAAGTCTGCCCTACTACAGATGCCCACGCATGTGGCGGACTGCAAAGCGAGAAAATAGCTCCTCGGCATACCAATTGAAGCGATGGGTCGCCTCGATAGCCCCTTGGTGAGCGCTGCCTTTGTAAGCAAAATCTCTCAAGGCTTTTCCGCTCTCCCATAAAGAGAATGTGCCCTGTAATCCAATAGGGGCCTCACCGATACCAATGGCTGCAACAAGACCAGGCGATTGATGGAGTTGCGTTGATACTGGTGGAACCGCAGACCAAAAACGAAAGTTCTGTAGCCATTTAATCCGCGCACGAGTAATTGCCACAACCTTGGTATCGGCGGCAGGAGTGTGGCTCCAGTCAAATGGATTAGATCTAGACCAGAGGCCGTGGGCTGCGATTGGATCAAGAACTAAGCGCACCTCACTTGCTGAACGTTTCTTCCACCCTGCAATCACCGCATTGCTATCAAAGGAAACTAGTTGTGCTTCATCGATAACTACGAGTGCGCCCCAACGTGAAAGATCGGCATCGCTTGGAGTGAAGTTTTCACCGGTACCGGTACCAAGCATCTTGGCAAAGTGAACACCGCGAGAATGGCGCAATCTTCTGCGATCGCGTGCCATTGAGAAAAGTGCAAAGGGGAGTGAACTCTTTTCGATCTTCCAGAAGTATGCGACGACGACTTTATTCATAACGCTCATTAATCGCCGACAACCATAGGTTGGGCATTGGTACATGTAATGAGTTCGGTAAATGACGTGGGATAGACCGCATGCGGATGACCTGCTGCAGCCCAGACAACTTCGTAATCGTTGAGCGCTTGATCGATCAGGATTACTTCAGGCTGGGTAACCCAACCAAGGGGGCTGACACCACCGATTGAGTAGCCAGAGATTTCCTTGACGAAATCGGCATCAACGCGTCCAAGTTTTTCGACTGCAAGATTCTTAGCAACGAGATCGGTATCTACGCGATGGCGACCGCTGGTGATTATTAGGAGAGCTCCACCTGATGGCAATTTAAAGATTAATGACGATGCAATCTGACCCACTTCAACACCGAGGGCATCTGCTGCCTCTTGCGCAGTTCGAGCGCTCTCACTCAAAGCAACAATTGAGCCTGCAACACCGAGGGCTTTTATCGCTTCTGCTGCTCGGATTACCGATGCGCGCTCGAGAATGTGCTCCATAGATTGATAGTACGACATCATCCGAGGCATCTGCATTGCTCGGCGTGATGGTTTAGCGTTAGCGCCTATGAGCCCACAGAGATTTCGCGCAACTGCCCCTGTAGCAATTGCAGAGCAGGCCCGTACGTCACTCTTGGCGATGTTCTTGCTGATGGGCATGGTCTCCATGGGTTGGGTTCCACGTATTCCTGAAATCAAAGATGCCATGGGATTAAGTAATGGCCAATTTGGATTCATCTTGTTGGCAAGCACCTTTGGATCTGTTGCTGGCGCTCAAATTGGTGGACGCGCAATCCATACCTTTGGATCGCGCCGTGTGACGCAAGTTGCCATCTCGATTATGCCTGTGGGTCTTGCCGGAATGGGCCTAGCAAATTCGGCGCCGTACTTAGTTCTCTCACTCTTCATCATGGGCTTTGGTTATTCGCTGATGGATATCTGTCTGAACTCACAGGGATATATCGTTGAACGAATTATCGAAAAGCGTTGCATGTCAAAGCTTCATGCAATGTGGAGCGTCGGTGCATTCCTTACAACCGTTATCGGTGGATCGATCGCTCGATTCGTCTCTTACGAAGTAAATCTCGTCGCGATAGCAATTTTTGCAGGCATTGCATTTATTCCAGCAGCCTTCTTCTTACTTCCTGGGGATCTCGATGATCACGATGGGGGAGAAGAAGAGACGGATGCAAAGATCCCTCTCTTTGGAAAGAGCGTTCTGCCTCTATGGGGATTGGGAATTGGCTTACTGGGTTGCTTGATTGCAGAGGGTGCAGCAAGTGATTGGGCGGGAATCTTGCTCCGCGATGACATGGGATATGACAAGGGCGTTAACGCCTCTGGCTTTGCCTGCTTTGCACTTGCGATGATCGTCAGCAGATTGCTTGGCGATAGAACTCTAGATCGCTTAGGACCGGCGCAGACTGTAAAGCTAGGTGCCTACATTGGTGGCATTGCTTGGGGTGCAGCAATTCTTATCGCCGTTCCATTATCAGATTCACATCCATTGATTGCGCTGATTATTATCAACCTGGGATTTATCGCAGTGGGATTTGGAATCGGTCCAATGTTCCCAGCATTTATCTTGGCAGCAGGGGCCACACCAGGAGTTGCACCGGCTGTAGCAATTGCTCGTGTTGGTGTCATTGGTATTGCAGGTTACTTCTTTGGTCCAACGCTTACTGGATTAATTTCAGAGGTAACAAGTCTTCCTATCGCGCTCTTCTTCCCAATCGTGATGCTCTTTCTTTCCGGCTATCTCTCGCGCACAATCCATACAGATAAAGATAGAGATCCAAAGTAGGCCTCACTAGGCCTAACTAGGCAATAAAGAGTCGCTCGAGCAAGCTAAATGCGGCTACTGCAAAGAGGAAATAGGCGAAGATCTTTCGTAAGAGCACATCGTGAATTGGCAAGGTAATGCGCGATGCAATCTGAGCAATCACAACAGCACTTGCTCCCATCAACAGCGGAATATCCCAAGAGACTTCATCCCAGAGTGCGTTATGGCCAACTAGAGCTGTCGCTGAGTTCATAGCAATAACTAGCAGCGCAGTTCCTGCGGCGATGACATGCGGAGTACCAAAACCAAGCACAAGTACTGGGATGACGAGGAAGCCTCCACCGATACCAAAGAGTCCAGTGATCGAACCAATCAAGAGTGAGATTGCAATGAGTACAGGCCACGTCATGCGCTTATGGATCGTTGTCAGAGGCGAACCAAGCATGCTTAGCCCTGCAAAGATAATGACAATCGAGAAACCAATAGCGATGAAATCTTCTGAGAGTCTATGGACGATGGATGAGAAACCAAGATTTGTTGTGAGCCCAATCGCCCAGATGACAACTGCATCGCGATAGTAAATCTGCTTCGTCTTGATCTTGGCGCTTGCTCCTGAAAGGGCTGCAGAGCCAACTACGGCAAGAGCGGCAGTTGATGCAACAGAAGGCTCAAAGCCAAATCCGTAGATCAAGATAGGTACTGCCAGCATCGCACCACCGGCACCGACAAATCCAAGGACGCTGCCGATAAATGTTCCTGCTATCAGCGCTCCAAGAATCTCCATGTAGCAATAGTCTCAGATGTGGGTGGAGAAAAGAAGAAAGCCCCCAGTTTCCCAGGGGCTTTCTTCTGAAGGTTCCTTCAGTTCTGAATTACTTGAAGAGTGAGATGCTTCCGACGTTCACAAGAAGATCGCTTCCTTCAACAATTCCACCAGCAACAAGTGCGAAGAGCACAAGAGCTGCGCCAGCAAGAGCGATGTCCTTATTGAATGCGATCTGCTCCTGCATCTTTGTATTTGCATCTGTCTCTTTCCAGAAGTTATGGAAGATCACTGCTGCAAGTACGAGTGTGATTGCGATGAGAAGTGCGCCGAGATCGACGTATGTGCCGATAACGATCAAGATTCCGCCTACGAGGAAGAAGAGTCCGCTTGCCATTACTCCGAGCTTTGCCGCTGGGAGCTTCTTGTACTGTGCGTAGCCGGTCATTGCCTCAAGCTTTGCGAAGTGGCCAATGCCTGATGTGATGAAGAGGGCTGCGAAGAGCACCTGGCCGATAAATAGGACGACGTTCATTGTTCTCCTTGATATTTCTTAGATAGTGCCTTGATGGATGAGCCCGCCTCGTGGCTAGCTCTCTTACCCCCTTAGGGTAGGGGATGTAGTTGAAATTTCAACTATTTCACCCTTCCTGAGCGTGGTGTGTCGCCTACCCAGGCTTGCTCTTGTCAGAGGTGTGGGCTAGTTTTCGAACATCTGTTCGAACAATCTTTTAATGAATAGTCCACACGGCACGAGAGAAGGCAAGAGCAATGTCACTCCCAGAAGTACGTCCACCCCACGAAGTCCTCGCAGATGGTGTGGGCGCTTTAGCAACACCGATCGAGTTCACCTTTAAGGGTCGACGTTTTCGTATCCACTCTGTTCTCTCGCGATGGTGTGAGGCAGGTGGATGGTGGAACCGAGTCAGTGATGGCAAGTATCGCCCCGATGATGGAGCGCGTGCTCTCTGGACGGTAGAGGCGGCACCGATTGGCGCGCTGACAACATTTGAAATCGAACGCGATGAAGCCACAGGGCAATGGCTTATTAGGTCGGTCTAGATAACTCATGAGCTTTATCCACCTTCGCGTTGCTAGCGCATTCTCGATGAAGTACGGGACTACGCAGCCACACGATCTTGTTGCGCGCGCTCGCGAACAGGGTGCACCTGCTCTTGCGCTAACAGATCGGGCAACTCTTTCAGGGGCGATCCGTTTTACTAAGGCATGTGTAGCTCACGGCATTGCACCGATTATTGGAATCAATCTTCCGATAGATCTCACGCTAGATAAAAAATCGGTAGATAAGAAATTACCAGAACAACGAGTGACAGTTTTAGCCCACGGTGATGGAGGATGGGCCCACCTTGTACGTTTTCTCACCGGCCTGCATATGAATAAGAGCGATGGTGATACACGAATCACTATCGAGCTTCTCGAAAAATTTAGCGCACATAGCACCCAACTCCATCTCTTACATGGCCCGCAATCGCCTATGAGTTACGCACTGGCTGCACATCGCCCAGAACAGGCCCTTGATCTCTTTAACAAGACCCGCGAATTCTTTGGTGATCACGCCATTGAATGTGTCTCACATCTGATTGCAGGAAATGGCCCTGGCTCCACAGCACATGCTGGGCGATCACTGGCCTTTGCCCGCGATCACGATATCGATGCAGTGATCAGTAACGCTGTACGTATGCGCGATGCTAGCGATGGACCGATTGCAGATCTCTTAGATTGTGCTCGTCAACTTGTTCCTTTAGATCAACGACATATCGAACGGCGTAATGCACAGGCTTACTTAAAAAATAGTGAAGAGATGACGCAGGTTGCAACAGAGATTGCACGTGCAGCAGGAGAGTCAACTCCACGCGCCTTATTAAAGAGCACCCGCACATGGGCAGAGCGCGCCCTGCTCTCGCCATCGCGCGATATTGGACTTGGCGGAATACATCTACCCGAACCACATATTGTCGGTGCTACATCGCAGAGCACCATGCGCACACTTTTACGTTCGCGAGTAGAGGCAGGAATCCATTGGCGCTATAGCGCAAGCGCTGATGTAAAGGCTGCGCGCCTGCGTTTAGATGATGAATTAGCAACAGTTGCATCCCTTGGGTACGAGTCCTACTTTCTTACCGTTGCAGATATTGCGCAGATGGCTCGCGATAAGGGGATTCGCGTAGCAGCCCGAGGTAGCGGTGCTGGTTCGCTGATCTGCCACTTGCTCGGTATCTCAGGTGTTGATCCGATGCGCCACGGTCTCTTGATGGAGCGTTTCTGTTCCCCACTTCGCGCAGCTCTTCCTGATATCGATATCGATGTCGAATCAGATCGCAGACTTGAGATATATGAGATGGTCTTTAACCGTTATGGCTCACCTTCTCTGACTGAACCTGGTGTTGTCTCGCGCGCTGCAACGGTTGCAATGTTTGATACATATCGCGCCCGCCATGCAATTCGCGATACCGGTGCAGCCCTTGGTCTGCCTGCTGCAGAGATTGATCTTCTAGCAAAGGCGATGCCACATGTGCGGGCTCGCAATATTCAAGCGGTACTGCAATCACTTCCTGAATTGAAGACTCTCAATACATCAGCGCCCCTCATGGCGATGACCATTGCTCTTGCCGAAGAGCTCGACGGGCTGCCGCGTCATCTTGCGATGCATCCATGTGCAGTTGTGCTCTCTGATGGGGGACTCTTAGATCGCGTACCGCTACATATCAACGCTAGCGGTTTTCCGATGGTCGAATTAGATAAAGATGATGTGGAAGATATCGGTCTTCTTAAACTCGATATCTTGGGTGTGCGGATGCAATCAACAATTGCCTACACACTCAATGAGATCGAGAAGAGCCAGGATAAGAAGATTGATATCGATGCAATTCCACTCGATGACGAGCAGACCTTTGAGTTAATCCAATCCACACGCACCTTGGGAATCTTTCAGATTGAAAGCCCGGGGCAACGCGAATTGGTCGGCAAACTTAACCCCCGCACCTTTAACGATCTGATTATCGATATCTCTCTCTTTCGCCCAGGGCCAGTTAAGAGCGACATGATCGCTCCCTTTCTCAACTCACGTCATGGCTTTACTGCAGCCGATGTCATCCATCCTGATTTAGCACCGATCTTGCAAGAGACTGAAGGCGTTGTTGTCTTTCACGAACAGGTAATCTCGATGATCTCTGTGATGACAGGAATCTCGCTGGCAAGTGCCGATGAAAAGCGGCGATCGCTGGGGGATAAGGCGAGCCAACAAGAAGTCTGCGATTGGTTCTTTCCTGCTGCAACACAGAAGGGCTATCCACTCGATATCGTGACAAAGGTCTGGGAGATTCTGCGCGCCTTTGCATCCTTTGGATTCTGTAAAGCACACGCTGCAGCATTTGCTCTACCTACCTATCAATCAGCATGGCTCAAGACCCACTACCCGGCAGAATTTATTGCAGGAGTACTTACCCACGATCCAGGGATGTATCCCAAGCGATTGATTCTCGATGAGGCGCGCCAGATGGGAATTCTCTTAGCTCCACTTGATGTCAATAAATCAGATGCGACATATCGAGTAGAAGAAGATGAAAACGGGCAAGCAATTCGTATCGCCCTCTCATCTATCTCTGGCATTAGCCAACAAGAGGTGGATTCAATTGTTGCAGCGCGCCCCTATTTAGATATTGCAGATTTCATTGCGCGCAGCGGAGCATCCACCCCTATTACTGAATCACTGATTCTCACAGGTGGCTTTGATGAACTCCATGCAATTGGAAAAGGTGAGATCAACCACCGCGATCTTCTTCTACATCTGAACGATATTGAGAAATCACATTCAGCAAAGAGCGGTAAGAAAGGTATCGGCGGCGCGCAGATGACATTTGGCTTTACGCCACCTGCGCTGATTTCAAGTGGTCTTCCCGATATCACCACTAATGAACGTGTACGCCACGAAGTCCAACGCCTTGGCATGGATATCACCCATCACATGCTCGAGTTCTATGCGCCCTTCCTTAATGCAATTGGCGCAGTGCGATCATGTGATCTCCTTGCACAACGCTCTGGTGCTGAAGTTCTTGTTGCAGGGGTCAAGGTTGCGCTACAGACGCCACCGATTCGCTCTGGTCGTCGCGTGATCTTTCTGACTCTCGATGATGGTTATGGATGTAGCGACTGCACCTTCTTTAGCGATGTGCAGAGCAGTAGCGCCGGCCTTCTCTATTCAACCTCATTGATCTTGGTCCGTGGAGTCACTCGTCGCACTGGTGATCGAGGTATCTCAATACGCGCCACAGGGGCTTGGGATTTACGTGATGCCTATGAGAAGTGGCAGTTGAACAAGGGTAGTAAGGTGGCGATATGAGTGGCGAGCACGAATCCACAATCCTGCATGTAGATATGGATGCATTCTTCGCCTCTGTCACAGAGCGAGATCACCCCGAACTCAAAGGTAAGGCCGTTGTCATCGGTGCAGGTGTGCGCGGAGTTGTGACATCTGCCAATTACGAGGCGCGAAAGTTTGGAATTAAAGCTGCGATGCCGGTGGGGCGTGCACAGAGACTTGCCCCGCATGCCATCTTTATTCCACCAGATCACAAACGCTATAGCGAAGTCTCAGAGCACATCATGGAGATCTTCCATTCATTTACACCTCTTGTTGAACCGATCTCACTAGATGAGGCATTCCTGGATGTCACAAAAGCAAAACGCCTCTTAGGTGACGGTCGTGCAATCGCAACTGCCATTAGAGCAAAGGTGGAAGAGCAAGAAGGAATCACATGTTCAGTTGGAATCGCATCCTCTAAATTCATCGCAAAGCTTGCATCCCAGCGTTGTAAGCCCAATGGAATGCTAGAGATACCAGATGATCGCGTGCTGACATTTCTCCATCCGCTTCCAGTCTCAGCGTTGTGGGGTGTTGGGCCAAAGACCAATGAAGCACTTGAACGTTTAGGGTTACATACCGTTGGAGATATTGCACAGACTCCAGAGCAGACGTTAATTCGCGCGCTAGGACAAGCTGCCGGCCAATCACTCTATGAACTTGCATGGGGACGAGATGATCGCGACGTCATTCCAGAAGAGCCCGATAAGAGCATTAGCGCAGCAGAGACATTTGATCGCGATATCGATGACCCGGAGATCATTGCAAAAGAGATCTTACGTATGTGCGAAAGGGCATCATCGCGTATGCGCCAACGATCACTCTTTGCAAAGACCATCACACTCAAGATTCGCTTTGCAGATTTCACAACGATCAATCGTTCAAAGACTCTGCCGCTTCCCATCGATACAACCCATGAGATCTATGAGATTGCTAAGGGTCTCTATGAGGCGCTGGCTATTGGACGTGCCCGTATCCGCTTAGTCGGGGTCAGCCTGGATAACCTGCATACAGATAGCCATGAACAGTTGGTCTTGGGGTCGCGAGAGTCGAGTTGGCGCGAGCTCCAAGGGGGAATTGACGCTGCAAAGGCGCGTTTTGGCTCAGATAGCGTCCGCCCGGGGCGGCTGATCGATGAGAGTGATGAGTAAGACTTGCATTGGGTGCTGGCCCGAGTAGCCCTAGAGAAAAAGTTGTTCTACAGTATCTATATGCCATTATCCGAGCACGAAAGACGCCTACTAGCGCAGATGGAAGAGGCGCTAGCTGCTGATGATCCACGCCTTGTCAGTGCGATGACCGGCTCGTCGACGATTTCACGTAATCGGATCGTCCTAGGGATTGCCCTAGTACTCCTCGGCATTGTCACAATCTTTGGTGGGCTGATCGCACAGGTAACTCTGGTCGGTCTAGCAGGCTTTCTTATCGCCCTCACAGGCTCAGTTCTCATCTACCGCGCAGTGAGCGTGCCAGGCGCCCTCGTCTCAGCGACCGGCAGAGGCTCAGCTAAGGCTCCTCGCGCTCGCAAGAAGTTCGGCGATCGCCTCCAGGACCGCTGGGAGCAGCGTAACTTCGAGTAAGCCCCACCAGATTTAACTAGACCCGCCCTCGAGGCGGGTTTTTTTATGCCCGGATGCAGGTGGGGAGAGGTGGGGCGAAAAAGGGGGAAAGGTGGCGGAAGGTGGTTGAAAAAGGAGGAAAGTGGAGTAAAGTGGGGGATTGAGCAGGAAAGCACGCTCAACTCACATACCTTGGGGAAGGGGATTGCAGATGTTTCTAGGCACCCACGAACCCCGCCTTGATGAAAAAGGTCGCCTCATCCTTCCCGCGAAATTCCGCGAAGAGCTCTCTGCAGGTCTTGTTATTACAAAAGGTCAAGAACGTTGCCTCTATGTATTTCCTTCTACTGAATTTGAAACTCTCACACAGACGCTAAGACAAGCGCCAGTTACTGCAAAAGCAGCTCGTGATTATCAGCGCGTGATGTTTGCAGGCGCACACGATGAAATTCCTGATCGTCAAGGTCGCGTCACGATTCCACAAGGACTTCGCACATATGCAGGTCTTGAAAAAGAGTGCGTTGTTATTGGTGCAAATACTCGCGTTGAAATTTGGGATGCACAGGCATGGAGTAAATATTTAACAGATCGTGAAGAAGGTTTTGCCGATGTTTCAGAAGAGGTATTTCCCGGTCTCTTCTAAAAGTTTTGAAAAGTTAAAACAACTTAATAAGAACTACTGAAAACAACTACATAGCGCTCTCTCGATTGTGGCCACCGTCGACCCAATGCCTAGGTTTTAAGGCCGACAGCGGCGCCCCTTCCCCGGCGTCGCTTTCGTGAGATCCGTCGGCCGGCGGTG
>WLGP01000050.1 GCA_009703165.1 Actinomycetota bacterium
ACCAAGCGATATCTAGCGGAGAGTTCATTCCAGCGATAGATCGAATCTTTGCTCCTCTTTCAATTCCTTTTGATGAGGTGAAGGTGGTAATTGTCGGCCAAGATCCCTATCCAAATCCTGAGAACGCCGATGGTTTTGCATTCTCAGTCCGCCCGGACGTTTCACCACTTCCACCATCGCTGGTTAATATCTTTAAAGAGCTCGAAAATGATTGTGGAACCTCGATGCCAAGCAATGGAAACCTTGAGCGCTGGTCTGACCAAGGTGTCCTTCTTATTAATAGAACGCTGACGACTACGCCGGGTCAGTCCCATGCCCATCAACGAGCAGGTTGGCTGCAGATCACCGAAGAGATTATCTCGGCTGTTGCTCGAAACGGAGCGATTGGAATTCTGTGGGGTGGAAATGCCCATCAACTCAGCGACTACTTCGAGAGCGATAAAGTTATTAAGAGCGCGCATCCAAGTCCGCTGAGTGCATACCGTGGATTCTTCGGATCTAAGCCATTCTCGCGCGCCAATGAGATGCTTGTTGAGCAAGGCCTTCAAAAAATAACGTGGTAGAAAGAGAACTGGGCGCCCACCACAGGTGAGCGCCCAGCATTACTGCTTGTGAAACTACTTAGCCAACCCAGATATTGATAGGTGACTGTAAGAAGTAGATCATGAAGAGACCTGAGACGATCCAAAGAAGTGGGTGTACTTCCTTGCCGCGACCCTGGATTGTGCGGATTACCACGTGGGTGACAAATCCGACTCCGATACCTACAGAGATGTTGTAGGTAAATGGCATCAAGATGATTGTAAGGAATGCAGGGATAGCAATTCCAAGATCTTCCCAATCGATATTCTTAATTTGTGTCATCATCAAGAAACCTACGATGACAAGCGCTGGAGTTGCAGCCTCATAAGGAATGACTGCAACAAGTGGTGCCAAGAATGTTGTGAGCAGGAAGAGAACTCCTGTGACAACAGAGGCAAGACCTGTACGCGCTCCTTCACCAACACCGGCTGCTGATTCAATGTAGCTGGTGTTAGATGAGATGCTTCCTGCGCCGCCTGCAACTGCGCCAAGTGAGTCGACGAAGAGGATGCGGTTGTTATTAGGAACATTGCCTTCATCATCGATCAACCCTGATTCGTGACCGATAGCTGTAACGGTTCCGACAGTGTCGAAGAAGTCTGAGAGAAGCAAGGTGAAGATAAAGAGAATTGCTGTGATCAATGGAACGCGATCAAAGCTTCCGAGGAGATTGAAATCTCCGAAGAGTGAGAAGTCAGGTGTTGCGACAATCTCTGCAGGCATCGCAGGAACGTTGAGGTTCCAGCCCTTAGGATTTACTGCACCTGTTGCACCATTGAACAATGGACCGATCTTGAATGCAGATTCGATCGCGATCGCTGCAGCTGTTGCTACGACGATACCGATAAGAATTGCACCCTTGACCTTCTTAACCATCAATCCGATAGTAAGTAGAAGACCGAAACCAAAGACGATGACCGGCCATCCAACGAGGTTTCCGTTATCGCCAAGTGTTACTGGTACTGGACCATTAGCTGTACGACGAACGAAGCCTGCATCGACTAGACCAATGAGGGCGATGAAGAGACCGATACCAACAGAGATAGCGATCTTGAGTTGACCTGGTACAGCGCGGAATACAGCGCCGCGGAAACCTGTGAGAACGAGAATCGTGATGATGATTCCTTCGATCACCACAAGACCCATTGCATCAGCCCATGTCATCTGTGATGCGATACCGACGGCAACGAATGTGTTAAGTCCGAGACCGGTTGCGAGTGCGAGAGGGTAGTTACCAAGAACTCCCATAAGGATTGTCAGAACACCTGCCATAAGTGCAGTCATCGCTGCAACTAAAGCTAGGTTTGGAGCGTCTCCGCCACCGATATATTTTCCATCTGCATCTTTTGCGAGTCCGATGATGAGTGGATTGAGAGCCACGATGTAGGCCATTGTGAAGAATGTGACGATACCGCCACGAACTTCCTGGGCTACAGTCGATCCGCGCTCAGTTATTTTGAAGTAACTATCGAGCATTGTTGTACCTTCCTCATTTTGTTGTCGGGGGTGGTTGCGACCCCGTGTGAAATGACGGCTCACAGACCGATCCAAGGTGGGGAGGGCTTTGATGGGGTCAAAATATCTGACCAGCGAGGTTACTTTGCAGTTAGACGCGCAAGGATGCCGAATGAAATGGCGACAGATTGGCCGATAAAGAGGGCAAAGAGGAGCGTTCCAAGGCCCAACGTGCCGCCAAGGAGGGCTCCGGCGATGGAGACGACAACCTCAAGGCCCAATCTGACCCGGCCTACGCGTACGCCGGTGCGCTGGTGTAACCCAGTCATAGCTCCATCCCGAGGGCCAGGTCCCAGGCCGCAGGTGATGTACAGCGAAGATCCAATACCAACGAGTGCGATTCCAATACAGGTAAATGCAACTCCAGTAAGAAGATCATCTTGTTTTGGAAAGATATTTGTACCGATCTCGATGAAGAGAGAGATGATGACGATATTGGAGAGTGTTCCAAATCCAGGACGTTCTCGCAGTGGAATCCAGAGCGAGAGAACAAGTGCTCCGATGATGAGAGTAGATGTTCCAATCGATAGCCCGCTCTTTAGAGAGATACCTTGAGCAAGAACAGACCACGGCGCGTTTCCAAGTCCTGATTGAATAATCAATCCATCGCCAAGACCAAAGATTGCAAGTCCGAAGAAAAGGATTGCAACGCGCATGGGGGCTAGATCCCAACGACCTTGTGCAGTCCAAGGAACAACTGGAACGGTTCGATGAGGTTTAAGTTGAGCTAGTACTTCTCGCCACGACATTTGCGCATCCTATCGATATATCTAGGATTTAAGTATCCTTCTCAGATGTTTACTGGCTCAGGAACGCTGATCAATGTCTTAACAATCATTGGGGGAGCCTCACTCGGAGTTCTTATCGGTGGGCGTTTACCCGAGCGGATGCGCGTACTGATCACAGATGTTCTGGGTTTGATAACAATTCTTGGCGCTGCAACCGCCCTCGTACCTATCGCAAGTAAGAGATATGTTGATGCACTTCCTCAAGGATGGCCGCTTTTGGCGATCTTGGCCTCCCTACTTATTGGTGGAGTGATCGGAAGCGCAGCTAACCTTGAGAATAAGCTAGAAGGCTTCGGTCAATATCTCCGTGTGAAGTTCAAGGCTGATGGACAAGGAACTTTTGTTGAAGGATTTCTCTCGTCATCACTTCTCTTTGTGATTGGACCCTTAGCAATTCTTGGTTCAATCAGCGATGGAATGGGAACAGGCACCGATCAACTCATTCTCAAATCATCGCTGGACTTCTTTGCCGCAATGGCATTTGCCGCAAGCCTCGGCTGGGGCGTTGCCGCATCTGCAATTCCCGTAGGTATCTATCAGGGACTCTGGACCGTCATAGGTTTTGGTCTTGGAAATGTACTGGCCGGCTATCAGGTAGATGCGATGACTATTGTGGGTGGCCTGATGTTGGTATCTATTGGCCTAGGGCTGCTCAAGATAAAGACGATAGCAGTGGGAAACCTTCTCCCTGCACTAGTAATCGCTCCGATACTGGTCGGAGTACTCAACCAATTCGCTTAACACATCGAGGTTAAGGATCTGAAGACTTTTAGATTGTTGATGCGTCAATGACAAAGCGATACTTCACATCGCTTGCAACTGTGCGCTCATATGCCGTATCCACATAATCAGCTGAGATCACCTCAACATCGCTGACAATTGAATGCTTCGCACTGAAATCGATCATCTCTTGCGTCTGGGCAATGCCACCAATCATCGAACCAGCAAGTGACTTTCTTCCGTCGAGAAGTGAGCCAACGTGCACCGGATAAGGCGCCCCAGGTAGGCCGATGACAACGAGGGTTCCATCGATCTTGAGAGTTGCAAGATAGGCGTTGATGTCGATCTGCGCACTTACTGTGTTGAGGATGAGATCGAAAGTTCGTCCGTAGGCTTTAAGATCCTTTGGATCGGCTACTGCTATGAATTCATCTGCTCCCATAGCTAGAGCATCTTCTCTCTTTGAAGGTGAGTGAGATAGAACAGTCACGTGGGCACCAAGTGCATGGGCGAACTTGACTCCCATGTGTCCCAATCCGCCAAGACCCATGACGGCAACCTTCTTACCAGGACCGGCGTTCCAGTGCTTGAGTGGTGAATAGAGAGTGATGCCCGCACAGAGAAGTGGCGCAACGCCATCAAGCGGAAGGCTCTTTGGAATCTTTACCGCGTAGTCTTCATTGACGACAAAGACATTGCTATAGCCACCCATTGCAACGGTTACACCATCGCGTTCAAGAGTGTTGTAGGTCCCGGTCATTCCTTCATTGCAATACTGCTCAAGGCCGGCTTTGCATGGTTCGCACTTGCGGCAGGAATCGATGAAGACGCCGACACCAATGTGATCACCGACAGCAAATTTAGTGACACTGGATCCAACCGAGCGAACAACGCCGGCGATCTCGTGGCCGGGCACCATAGGAAAGAGCGCAGGACCCCACTCTTCGCGTACTTGGTGAATATCAGAGTGGCAGATGCCAGCAAAGGCGATATCGATAAGAACATCGTGAGCCCCAACATCACGTCGTGCGAAATCATGTGTAACAAATGCAGCGCCCTTGCTCATCGCCGCAAGACCACGAACTGCTGTCATATCTTCTCCGATCGAGAGTTGCCGAGATTAGTTTCTTTAAAGTTCATTAAAGGGGAGTGGATCTGTGGAAATGTGTCCAGCTCGAGAATGTCGAGCGGTCACCCCACGCATGTGGTGGCGGCGACAGAGAACCTCATAGGCCACTTCGTCGCTGACCCCAACATCTGCAACAACTACCTGCTCACCCTCGGTGACCATCTTGCCGCCAACGGTTCGGGCATTGTGGGTAGCGCGCGAACCACACCAGCAGAGGGCTTCGACTTGCAGGGTGCTTACTCGATCGGCAAGTTCGACAAGGCGCGCAGAACCAGGAAAGAGTTTCGTTCTAAAGTCAGCCAAGATGCCAAATGCGTAGACATCAATGCCTAGACCATCGACTATGCGAGCCAATTCCTCAATCTGCTCTGGCTGATAGAACTGAGCCTCATCGCAGATCACGTAATCGATTCGCTCTCCCATAGAGAGCTTATCGACGACAAATTTATGGATATCAAAACCGGGAAGCACTTCAATTGCAGGGCTGGTCAATCCAAGGCGAGATGAGATCTTTCCTGAACCTGCGCGATCTTGAGATGTAAAGATCAAGCCACCGCGTCCACGCTGTTGATGATTATGGGCAGTCTGTAGGGCTAAGGTGGATTTACCGCTATCCATCGTGCCGCAGTAGTAAATCAATTCCGCCATAGGTCAGATCTTGCCATATAGATTGTCTAGGGGAGTGATCTAAAGAGTCCGAGATCGGCCAAAGATTTCTCGAGATCACTCGCCAGATGCTCACTCATTGCAACACTCAGGTGCGACTTGTCGCGATAGGCGATGATTCCATCGACAATTGCTGGGCATGTGTCATCACAGAGCCATGGAGTTGGATCGATAGCAATCAAACCTGGGGCAACTTCAGGACTTACCTTTCTTGCCCCATCGCACTTGTCGCCGCGACCTGCAACTAAACAATCGGGAATATCTACCTGTGGCAATGGTGTATCGGTGAGATAGATTGGAAATTCTGTCGAGCCCTTAACTCTCTCAAAGGCGCGAGCCTCTCCGGCCATCCACCACTGTCGTGAACTCTCATCCGTATATGGAGCAGAAAAAGGCTTCATTCCAGTCATGATGACAGCCAATGGTTGAGCGCTTTTGATTCGTGCAACGGAAGAGTCGCGGAATGCCTGGCAATCCTCAACTACGTATTGAGATGAAAGCTCCTTGATCACTTCTGCAGATGGGCAGGCTGATTTAGTCAGCGAAACAATCTTGATGCCGCGCTTCTTGCCAATGATGTCTAGCGCGGGCAGCCATTGGGCAGCATGGGAATCTCCATAGAGAAAGATGACCTGCTTGCCGTCCAGGTCACCATATTCGCACTGAGGTGAGACTGTCTGGCGAACATGGATGTGGCAGCCATCGCCATTGTTCTTTGGCTTCATCCGAACTTCATCGAGTGAGAACTCGACACCGTTTGCAAGTGAAATCGTATTTGAATGTGTAGAGATAATGAGAGCGCCAACTAGTACGCAAGCCGTAGTTGCCAGAGATGCTCTTTGTAGAACTACGCGAGGATTCCACGAGATATCGCGGAGAGGTTCTTCAACGAATCTATGTGTGATGCCTGCAAGGAGCGCTGTCAGAAGTAGCAGCAGGCACGTTTCAAAGAGCTCGAGATCACGCCCCATATATATTGCTGGGATTACTAGAAGAGGCCAGTGCCAGAGGTAGAGCGGATATGAAACCGCGCCTAGCCATTGAACGAGCCGTGTTTGCGAGAGCGAGGCAAGAAATGGCGGCCAATGATCTCTTGAAGCAATCAGTGCCATTGTCGCAAGAACAGGGAGAAGGGCTGCAGTTCCCGGAAAGGCAGTTGTCTCGTTGAATACAACAGATCCAACTGCGATCGCGGAAAGTCCAAGAAGGGCAAGCAGAGCACGTCTCTTCCTTATCTCCGGAAGGAAGAGTAGTAGCGCACCGGCTGCCAATTCCCATGCACGAGTTGGAAGAATGTAGAAGGACCAAA